>NZ_SMLD01000010.1:0-115636 GCF_004352805.1 Nonomuraea mesophila | reverse complement strand
GGTTCGGGGTGGGGACGATCGCGCGGCCGGCGCTGCTGGCCGACCGGTACGGCCGCGTACGCGTCGCTGAACGGCGCGCTCTCGCTCCCCGTCACCGTGGCCAAGGCCGTCGCGCCGCTGCTGGCGGCCGGGATCGCCCAGTTCATCGGGTATCCGGCGGTGATGGGCGCGGTGGCGGCGGCCTGCGCGCTCGGCGCCCTGTCTCTGGTGGCCTACGATCGGCGGGAGCGTGCCGGCGGAGCACCCGCCCGATCGTGGTGCCGTGCGACGGGTGGTGCCGCCCTATCGCCCTGGGCGAACTCACACCCCGCAAGCCTCCGAACACGTAAGGTAGCCGTATGGATACACCCCTCGAGGTCCTGCACCGTGTGTTCGGCTACGACTCCTTCAGGTCGAACCAGCAGGAGATCATCGACCACGTCGTGGCCGGCGGCGACGCGCTCGTCCTCATGCCCACCGGCGGGGGCAAGTCACTGTGCTACCAAATCCCCGCCCTGGTGCGCCGCGGCGTGGGGGTGGTCGTCTCGCCGCTCATCGCCCTGATGCAGGACCAGGTCGACGCGCTGCGGGCGCTCGGCGTGCGGGCGGGCTTCCTCAACTCGACGCAGGACTTCGACGAACGCCGGCTGGTGGAGGCGGAGTTCCTCGCGGGCGAGCTCGACCTGCTCTATCTCGCCCCCGAACGGCTGCGCGTCGACGCCACGCTACGGCTGCTGGCCAAGGGCGACATCTCGGTGTTCGCCATCGACGAGGCCCACTGCGTGGCCCAGTGGGGCCACGACTTCCGCCCCGACTACCTCGAGCTGTCCAAGCTGCGCGAGTCCTGGCCCGACGTGCCGCGCATCGCGCTGACCGCCACCGCCACCCCGGCCACCCGCACCGAGATCTCCGCCAGGCTCGGCCTCGACGAGGCCCGCCACTTCGTGGCCGGCTTCGACCGGCCCAACATCCACTACCGCATCTCTCCCAAGAGCGAGCCCAAACGGCAACTGCTCGACTTCCTGCGCACCGAGCACCTGGGCGACTCCGGCATCGTCTACTGCCTGTCGCGCTCGTCCGCCGAGAAGATCGCCGAGTTCCTGGCCGCCAACGGCGTCGCCGCGCTGCCCTACCACGCGGGTCTCGACGCCCGCACGCGCGCCGCCCACCAGGCCCGCTTCCTGCGCGAGGACGGGCTGGTCGTGGTGGCCACCATCGCGTTCGGGATGGGCATCGACAAACCCGACGTGCGCTTCGTGGCCCACCTCGACCTGCCCAAGTCGGTGGAGGGCTACTACCAGGAGACCGGCCGGGCCGGGCGCGACGGGCTGCCCGCCACCGCGTGGATGGCCTACGGCCTGCAGGACGTCGTGCAGCACCGGCGGATGGCCATGGAAGGCGACGAGGCCCACCGCCGCCGCCAGGTGCACCACCTCGACGCCATGCTCGCCCTCTGCGAGACGGTGGGCTGCCGGCGGATGATGTTGCTCGACTACTTCGGCCAGAAGGGCTCGGAGCCCTGCGGCAACTGCGACACCTGCCAGGCGCCGCCCGAGTCGTGGGACGGCACGACCGCGGCCCAGAAGGTGCTCTCGACCGTGTGGCGCCTCGACAAGGAGCGGCGCCAGAAGTTCGGCGTGGGTCAGACGGTCGACATCCTGCTCGGCAAGAAGACCGCCAAGGTGCTCCAGCACGGCCACGAGACGCTCACGGTGTTCGGGGTGGGGGCCGAGCTCGGCAACGCGGAGTGGCACGGGGTGGTGCGGCAACTGCTCGCCCAGGGGCTGCTGGCGGTCGAGCCCAACCACGGCGCGCTGGTGCTGACCGACGGCAGCGCGGCGGTGCTCAGGGGTCAGCGGGAGGTGCCACTCCGCCGTGACGCCCTCCGCCCGGCCCGCGCCAGGACGGCCCCGGCCAAGGCTCAGGCCGCGGCCGAGCTGCCCGAGGAGGCCGCTCCCGTCTTCGAGCGCCTGCGCGCCTGGCGTGCCGCCACGGCCAAGGAGCAGGGAGTGCCCGCCTACGTCATCTTCCACGATGCGACGCTGCGCGAGATCGCCACCCGATCACCGTCCACCCTGGCGGAGCTCAGCCAGGTCAACGGCGTGGGCGAGAACAAGCTGGCCAAATACGGCGACCAGGTCCTGGCCACCCTCGCCGAGGACCCCTGAGGGCCGGCCTCGGCGAGAACTCCTGAGGGCCGGCCTCGGCCGAGGCTTCCGACGACCAGCTTCGACGCCGGCCGCCACGCCCGCGCCGGATCCCGCAGCCCCGCACTCCCCCAGCCCTCAGCCCTCAGCCCTCAGCCATGCAGCCCCACAGCCTCACAGCCCCGCAGCCCCGCTGGCTCCGGAGGGTCAGCGGTCTCGGGGGCGGCCGCTTACACATGTGACGGTGTGCGCAGTCGGCGGGAGCGAGCGGCGGCGGTAACGGACGGACGCTTCCGATCACCGAGGGCCGGCTCCACGAGCCCGGCGCACGGGTGGTGGACGTCGGGGTCGGGTGGTGGCGACGGCCGCACGAAGAACGGTCGTCGCCACCACGTTGCTCGGCCCTGGCCGTGGCGTTCCGCCGGGTCGCCCCTCCGACCGGGCCGGACGACATCCGCCCCCATGCACGGAATGACCCGTGTGGTGGTCCGGTGGTGACCGGTGGCCACTTACGATCTTCCCACCGTATCGGATGGATCGTTGGGGGTTCGCGGAGAGTCATGTCCGGGTGACTGCTCTGTACAGCACGATCGTACGGCGTTTTGTGGGGTTCTGGTGGGATGAGCGCGCGGTGGATCAGCGCGTGTGGTCGCCGTGACGCGCCCCGGCGGGCGACCCGGAGAACCGGCCGGTGGGGGCGGTCCGGGTCAGTCGCGGCCCAGCGAGGAATAAGCAGCGTTCTGCCCGGTTTCGGGCAGGTTGCCGAGTTTGTTGACCTCGTTGGTCAGCCCTTCGAGCACCGCACGCAGTTGCACCTGCGTGACCTCCGCGAACGTGCGCAGGTAGGCGATGCGCCGTTCCAGTTCCTCGGCCTCGGCCGACTGGTGTGCGCCGCTCGACCGGTAGACGTCGACCGCCTGGTTGGCGGCCTCCTCGGCCCGCTGCTGCGCCTCCTGCAACACCTGTTCGTACTGCTGGCGTGCCTGGCCCACCAGCCGGCGGGCGTAGTCCTCCGCCTCGGCGATCTGGGCGTCGGCCGTCTGCTGGGCGCGGGAGAGCAGGTTGACCGCGTCGACGCTGAGCCTGGCCTGCTGGTTGCTCGGGGCGGTGACGTCGGTGCCCCGGTCCTTGTACCAGTTCTTCAGCCGCTCCACCTCGGCGCGCAGGTCGGCCTTCTCCATGTCGCCGGCCGCCAGGTCGTCGGCCAGGCGGTACAGGAAGCTGCGCACCTCGTCCTCGCTGTAGCCGCGGTGGCCGAGCTTGGTACGGGAGAAGGTCTGGTTGCGCACCCGTTCCGGTGTGAACCGCCGGCGGTCGTTCGACGGGCGCTCCCCCCATGGCATGTCTGCCGTCACGGCTCCCTACCTCCAGCAGTGGTGAACTCGTCGAAGCGGATGTGCTCGGGCGGCACCCCGGCGTCCAGGAGGCGGGAGACGGAGCCTTGGACCATCTCCTCCGAGCCGCAGACGTAGACGTCCTGGTCGCGCCAGGCCTTCAGCGCGACGTCGACCGCATAGCCGTGCTCACCCCGGTAGAAGGCGTCGCGCGACACGACGGGCACCACGCTCAGCCAGGGGTTGTCGGCCTCCAGTTTGGCGAGCGCCTCGGTGTCGTACAGTTCGCGGGAGGTCCTGGCGCCGACGAAGAGGCGCACGGCGCGGGGCGGGCCCTCGTAGGCCACCTGCTCCACGAGTGACTTGAGGGGAGCCAGGCCGGTGCCGCCCGCGATGAGGAGGAGCTCCCTGGCCGGTCCCGAGCCGAGGGTCAGCCGGTCGCCCACCGGTGCGCTGATCTTCAGGATGTCGCCGCGCTGGGCGGCGTGCACGAGGGCGGTGCTGACCGTGCCGCCGTCGACGACGCGTACGTGCAGGTCGATGGTGTTGTCGCGGCGCGGCGCGTTGGCGATGGAGTAGTAGCGCCAGAGTTTGGGACGCAGCGCGGTCGAGACGGAGGCGGACTGGCCTGGGCGGAAGGGGTACTGGTAGTTCAGCCGGGCTCTGATGACCGCGATGCCGGGAACGCGCACCTCGTGGAGGATGATCTCGCCCTCCCACCAGGGCGGCGACGTGGCCGACGACTCCTCGGCCGCCTCGGTCATCACTTGCGCGACCAGCCCGTACGCCGCCGTCCAGTCGCGCGCCAGGGCCGGCGTCCACAGGTCGCCCAGGAAGTGTTCCAGGGTGGCGAGCAGCGCCTGCCCGACGGCGGGATAGTGCTGGGCGACCACGGAGAACTTGCGGTGGTCGCGGCCGAGCTGCTGGAGGAACGGCACCAGCTCGTTCACCCGGTCGACGTTGCTGACGACGTGGCCGAGCGCGTTGACCAGCCGGTCGCGCTGGGCGGCCATGGAGACCGGGAAGAGCGAGCGGGTCTCCGGATGCATGAGGAACAGGGCGGAGTAGAAGAACAGCGGCACCTGGTCACCTGACTGGGCGACCTGGCGCCAACTGCCCTTCAGAGCTTGCGTGTCCACTTATCTTGCTGCCCCTACCTCCACGATGGACCCGCGCACCTGACCCAGGACCGTCGCGACGTGCTCCACGAGGTCGTCGTCGGCGCCGAAGTCCTCGCGGAGCACGGTGACGAGGATGTGGCCGACCTTCTCGTAGTGCTCGCCCGTGACGCCCATGCCCCGGTGGGCGTCGCCCAGGTCGTGGCCTTCGTACACCTCGGGGCCGCCGAGGACGGAACAGAGCAGCATGACCATGTGCCGCTTGAGTCGTGCCATGTCGACGCCGCTGAAATATGGCTTGAGCTCGGCGTCGTCCAGCACGACCGTATAGAAGCGGTCGACCACGGCGCGAATGGTAGGAGCGCCGACCTTCTCATAGTACGAAGTCATGGAGACTACAAACCTCCTGAATGGAACGATATTTCCATGCGTGATTACGCACGGCAAATTCGCCGCCTCGATGCGGAATCATTCCGACTAGGACGTTCTTCAGCCGGTCACCAGAAGGGGGGTCTCGCCCTGGCGGCACAGGCGGGCACCCGGCCGGCCCGGAGCGCCCATGACCTGGAACGACTCATCTACCTGCACCGATGCACTCCGCACCCGTCGGACGGCAGCGGGATGACGCCCGCCGCCTGTCGCGGCTTCCGCCGTCACAGCCGAAACCAGCGCGCAATCCGAGTGCCACTCATGTCCCCCATTAAGCGGATCCGGTGCAGGCCGAATACCCGTACCGACCCCTGACCATCAGGCTTTCCGAGAACGCGAGCATGCGTCAGAAACACTAAGGGGTGAGCAGATCGCTCGCAACCGCCTCAGGCTGACAATGCCGCATTTTCCGGACAACTATTGCGCCTTTCGGTGTCATTCCACGCGGAACACCCGAGATCTCCTGTTCTTGGACGAAAACACGCCTTGCCGCATTTACCGTCCGGGTTCTCTCAGCGCCCGTTCGGGTCGCGGCCCAGGAAGGCGAGCAGGTGATCCTGCGCGGGCGCCGTGCGCGGCACCCCCACCCGCGCGGCGAACCTGCCCGGGCGGTCCGCGGGCGTGACGAACACCTGGGCCAGGTCCAGCAGTTCCTCGGCCAGCACGGGCGGGACGGGACGGTGCTCACCGCACGACCTGGCCACGTCCCACCCGTGCACGGCGACCTCGATCGCGCCGACCGCGGCCACCACCGGGCTCGACACGTGCCATCCGCCGATGGCGACGGGCTCGTCGGCGAGCAGGGCCGTCCACGATCCGAGCACCGTCGTCGCCTCGTCCCTGACGGACAGGGCCGGGTTGGCGACGGCCGGCCGGGGCGCGGCGGACGCGGGACAGAGCTCGACCGTACGGGACGCGGCCGCCTCGTTCAGGCTCGCCAGCGCGTCGCCGAGGTGGTCGAGCAGCCGCTGCAGGCTCCAGCCCGAACAGGGTGTGTCCCGGCAGAGCGCGTCCGGGGTGACGATCCGCAGGCTGCCCACGGCGTACTCGATCGATCGCTCCAGCAGCGCCACACCGGCGGCCAGCGCCTTGTTCTGCTCGCCCATCATCGCCTCCTCGCACAGGAAGACCCGGCGGCGGCGGGAAAGTCATCGCAACCTTCCGGCCCGATCGCGAGTAGAGAGGGTGAGGAGGTGCGGTGATGAGATGGCTGACGTGTGCGGTGGCCGGGCTGGCGGTGGCCGGCCTGGCCGGATGTTCGGCCCCGGCGCCGGCCACCGGCTCCACCCCGGACGCCTCGGCCTGCGGGCACATCGCGGAGCCGGCGGGCAAGGGTTTCCCCGAGGTCAGGGGCACGGCGCGCGACGCGGAGCTGTGGGGGCTGCTCTTCGTGGGCGAGACCCCGCTCCGCCATGGCGACGAGGTCAAGATCGTGTGGCGGATGACCGGCGAGGGGCCGCTGCGGGTCGCCGCCTCGCTGCCCGACGGCACCGCCGCCACGCTCGCCTGGGGGCCCGAGGAACACGACGGTTCCAGCTGGCGGCGGCCCGGCCAGGAGTGGGGCACCGGATTCGTGTTCCCCGAACCGGGCTGCTGGAAGGTCGAGCTGACCCGCACGCGGGGTTCGGGGCACGTCCTGCTGGAGGTGGTCTGACCTTCGCCCGCGGACCCCGGCTACGACGCGCGGGTCAGGGCCCGGTCGACGAAGGCGGTCACGTCGTCCAGGACCTCGTCCTTGTTGGTCTCGTTGAACACCTCGTGCCGGGCTCCGGGATAGACCCGCTCGGTCAGGTCGGCCCCGCGTACGGCCTCGATGCCGGGACGGCTGCCGGCGATCGGGACGAGCTCGTCCGCCTCCCCGTGCACCCACAACGTCGGCAACGATCCGAACGTGCCGCTCTCCACGATCGTGGCCAGCGTCGTCGCGAACGCCTCCAGCGTGGCGCGCTTGAACGGGCCGTGCCACACCAGCGGGTCGGCGGCGTACGCGGTGCCCACCGACAGGTCGCGGGAGAGTGTGGCCGGGTCGATCGGGGTGTCCGGCGGCTCCTCGTACGCCAGCAGCTCCGGCACGATCGCCCAGCTGCCGATCACCGGCCCCGACAGGACGAGCGCGGCCAGTCCGGCGCCGTGACGCTGGGCGTAGCGGGCCGCGATCAGGCCGCCCATCGAGTGGCCGATCACCACGACGGGCACCCCCGGGTGATCGGCCCTGCCGAGCTGCTCGACGGTGTGCACGTCGGTGACCACGTCCCCGAAGTCCTCGATGAGCACGCGGTCGCCCTCGGATCTGCCGTGGCCCATGTGGTCGGGCCCGTAGACGGCGGCGCCGTGCCGGACGAGCCGGTCGGCCACGTACTCGTAGCGGCCGATGTGCTCACCGTAACCGTGGACCAGCACGGCGACATAGCGCGGCCGCTCGTTCGGCCAGATGCGGGCGGTGATGCGGCCCCTGGTGCCGGAGAAGGTGTGCTCCCGTGACTGCGCCATGCTCACTCCTTGATCGAAAGTGCGGCGAGCGTACGCCGGGAGCCGCCCGGCCGTCCACCTGACCTGCCGGGCGTGTGAACGGCTAGCGCTTCGGGGCAGAGCACCGCTTCCGCCGCCTGCTGGATGATCGAGGTAGGGGCATGGGGCTCGACGGCCAGCGTGGTGGAGACCGCGAACTGCACGCGGCCGTCGTACGTGCTGAAGGTCATCGCGTTGAAACCCGCAGCTGCGCCTCCGACGACCCGCATCGGCGGCTCGTTCCCGCACATGCGCTCGGCGGGAGGCGGCGCCTCCGGCTTGCCCGGCGGCGTCGCCTCCCAGACCTGCCGCAGGTCGTCCGGCAACAGCTTGCCCTTCTCGTACGCGCTGAAGAACCTGCCCATGTCACGCGCGGTGGAGATCACTCCTCCGGTGCCCGCGCCGTAGCTCGCGTTGAGCCGGTCCATGTCGCGCAGCTTGCCCTCGGCGTCACGGGCGTACCCGTGTCCGTGCGGGCCCTTGATGCCCTCAGG
The DNA here is from genome assembly GCF_004352805.1 of Nonomuraea mesophila. Taxonomy (NCBI): domain Bacteria; kingdom Bacillati; phylum Actinomycetota; class Actinomycetes; order Streptosporangiales; family Streptosporangiaceae; genus Nonomuraea; species Nonomuraea mesophila. Next base: position 107,627 of record NZ_SMLD01000010.1, on the reverse strand, counting down.
GGGTTTGCTGGTCCCGTAGGTGCGGGTCATCTCGAGCGGGTCGAAGAGCCGCCGCTCGAACTCCTCGGTCGGGGGGGTGCCGGTGATCTCCTCGATGATCATTCCGAGAAGGATGAAGTTGGTGTTGGAGTAGTGGTACTTCTCGCCCGGCTTCCCCGTACGCGGCAGGTCCCGGGTCTTCTTCACCAGCTCGGCCGGCGAGTAGTCGGTCATGAAGTCGAAGATGTCGAGGTGGCCGTTGGGGATGCCGGAGGTCTGCTGGACAAGGTGCCGGACGGTGATCTCGTCGGCCAGTTCCACCAGATCCTGCCCGGCCACGATCGGCAGCACGTCGCTCAGCTTGTCGTCCAGGCCGAGCTTGCCCTCCTCGACCAGTTGCAGCGCCACGATGGCCGTCATGTACTTGCCCTGGGATCCGATGCGGTAGCGGGCGTTCTCGGGGATCTTCCCGCCCTTGCCGTGCAGGAGCCTGGAGCCGGCCGTCCCTCCGTCGGCCTTCCTGCCGTCGATGTAGAGCTCGCCGATGGCCCCCACGATCCCCGAGTTCTTCGCCAGGGTGGTCAGCGCCTTCTGCACGTCCCCGTACCGGGGGCCGGCCTCCGCGATGGGGGGCTGCACGCTGCCCAGCGTCATCATCGCGCAGGCCAGCCCGGCGATGCCGAAGAGCTTCGTGCGATGCATGCTCGTGGTCCTTTCCTTGCCGGATTACGTCGCAAGGCACCATCCGCATGCCCGGAGCTCGCCGAGCCGGGTCCCGCACGACGCCGGCCTCCTGTCTAGAGCCGCCGGCGTTTCCGCGCTGTTTCCCGCTCCCGCATCCCTCGTGTCCACGTCGGCGGCGAGGCGCGGCCTCCCCCTCGCCGGGGGGCCGTCACGGGGCCACGGTGACGTGGTCGAACTCGTCGTCGGACAGCGTGCGCCGCAGGATCCGCAGCACCTTGGCGGCGTCGTCGTGCGGCCCCTGCACGTAGAAGGGCCTGCCGTCGCGCCCGAACGTGATCGCGGACTTCTCCTCCCACGCGCCCAGGGCGCCGGCCACGGGCTCGAACTCCTCGTCGGGCTCGAACCCGAGCGTGCGGGCGTAGTCGATCGACCCGAGCACGAGGTGCCTGGCCAGGTCGATCGGCGCCTCCTGGTAGCCGGCGTACTCGCCGAAGAAGTATTCGCGGAAGCGCCGCAGCTCGCGGTCGTCGAGCACGTCAGGCCCGATGGCGTTCTTCACGCCCAGGCAGTGGACGTCGGCGAGATAGCCGGAGACGGCCATCCGGTCATAGCCGTGGCGGCGGGCCACGAGCACGCACACCATGCCGTCGGCGCCGGAGCCGGGGGCCTCGTCCACCCAGCCGCGCGCGGGGTCGACCTGGAGGCCGTCGCTCCAGCCGGTGTTGATCCAGCACCCGACCACCTTGGGCTCGCCGGTGGGCGCGTTCTCCGCGGCGATGGCCCGCACCAGCGGCGCGACGACCGACGGGGCGACCTTGAGCGCGCGGGCGATCTCCTTCGGCGAGCGGCCCTGGAGGCGCAGCTCGCGTACGCGATCCTTCAAATCCATGCGAGGAGCCTAGCCGTCCGGGAGCCCGCTCAGCCTGCGGACGACGTCACCGTGTCCACGCCCGTCTGGTTCACCGACCGGCCCGAGACCAGGACGAGCGCCAGGTTGCGCAGGTCGGACAGGCGGGTGAGCGGGTCGCCCGCGACCGCGATGAGGTCGGCCCGCTTGCCCGCCTCGAGGCTGCCGGCGACCTCCCCCACCCCGCAGGCGTCGGCGGCGCGCACGGTGGCCAGTTCGATGATCTCCGCGTTACCGAACCCCGCCTCCGCGAACACCTCCAGGCTCGCCACGAACGCGTCGGTACGGTTGGCCACGCCACTGGAGACGAACCCGGCGTCGGTGCCCGCGATGAGGCGTACCCCCGCTTCCCGCATGGCCGCGACCCCGCTCAGCCAGTCGTCGAGCATCTCGGCGCCGAGCACCTCGCGCGAGCGCCAGAACACGCCGTGCAGGGTCGGGCAGACGTACGTGCCGCCGGCGGCGACCAGGTCGGCCAGCTTGGCGTCGTAACGATGGCCGGATGGGGTGAAGAACGAGCAGTGCTCGATCGTGGTGACCCCGGCCTCGATCGCGCTGCGGATCGCCGCGTGGGCGTGGGCGTGCGCGGCGACGCTCCTGCCGCGCGCGCCGGCTTCCTCCACGACCACCCTGAGCTGCTCGGTCGTGTACTGGGGCACCCAGCTCGGGGGCGCGCCCGGCGTCATCTGGCCGCCCGAGGCCATCACCTTGAGGCAGTCGGCGCCCGCCCGCAGGTTCTCCCTGGCGACCCGGCGGATGGCGACCTCGTCGTCGGCCTCGCCGCCCATGTACCAGCAGTGGCCGCCGGTGATCGTGATCGGCCTGGTCGCGGCCACGAGGTGCGGGCCGACGGCCAGCCCCTCCTCGATCGCGTCCCGCAGCGCCAGGTCGAGGAAGTCGCGCCCGCCGAGGTCGCGGGCGGTGGTGACGCCGGCCGACACGAGCTTGCGCGCGTTCTCCGCCATCCGCAGCAGCAGGTGGTGGTCGTTCTCGGCGCTGTGCCGGGTGACGGGATCGACCGTGGCGTCGAATCCGAGGTGCACGTGGGCGTCGACCAGGCCGGGCAGCACCGTGTGACCGGGCAGCTCGACGACCTCCCCGGCCTCGCCCGCGCTGCCGCGCGGCCCGACCGAGACGATCGTGGCCCCGTCGATGAGGACCTCTCCGTCAGCGATCACTTCTCCGGGACGTCCGGTGAGCACCCTGGCCGCGCGAATGATCCGCATGATCTCACCCTGCCATGCCCGTAAGACGCCGAGAAGGGGACGGTAAGCGCCGTAGGCCACGGGCGCAGCCGCCGCCCACCTCGCATGAGCATCGCCCGGCCGGCTACCGCAGCAGGTCGTGCACGTCGTCGAGTTTGCGGGTCGCCCCTTCGTCGTACGCCGCCGCGAACCCCTTCTCCCCCAGCGCCTCGCGCGCCCTGGCCGTGACCCGGTCGATCTCGACCTGCTCCGACGGCCCCGCGGGAGTCCGGTTGTGCCGCCGGGCCGCGGCCGCGAGCCCCAGCAGGAAGGCGACCCTGCCGGGCGACCCGGTGGCGGAGGCCGCGCCCTCGACGGCCCACGCCATCGTCCTCGGGTCGCCGATCTTCGCGGCGGCGGCCAGCGCCTCCCGGTGCAGGTCGAGGGCGGCGGCCGGGTCGCCGCGCGTCTCCGTGAGGAATCCCAGCTCGATCAGCGTGGACGGGACGTGCAGGGAGGGTTCGAGGTCCGGGTCGCGCGGCACGCCGTCGAGCAGGTGGAGCAGGTGTTCCTCGGCCAGGTCGAGCCGTCCGGCGCGGCGCGCGGCGAAGGCCAGGCCCATCCTGCCCATGGCCTCGCCCTCCTTGTAGCCCTGTTCGGCGGCGAGTCTCGTGGCGCGTTCGCAGATCTCGACCGCGCGGGCGTACTCGCCGTTGGAGAAGGCGGTCCAGCCCAGCCAGGCCGTCCGCGTGGCTACCTCCGTCCAGAGCCCGAGGTCCTCCGCCATCCGCAGGCCCTCGCCGAACAGCCGGTTCGCCCGCTCGGCGTCGTGGGCCATCTCGGCCTGGGAGGCCAGCCACTCGGTGGCCCGCAGCAGCCCCCAGCGGTCGCCCAGCTCGGTGAACAACCGCGCGCTCTCCCCGGCGGTGCGTTCGAGCGCCTCCAGGTCGCGCTGGGTGAAGGCGTCCCTGGCCTGCCGGGTCAGCGCGGCGGCGACGCCCCACGTGTCGCCGACGGCCCGGAACGTGGCCAGCGCCCGGCCGGTGAGCTCCTGACCGGCCGGCAGGTCCCTCAGGTGCAGGGCGACGAACAGCTCGGCCCTGGCCCGCGCGCCCCGGTCGTCGATCGCCGCCAGCGCGGGCTCGTACGCGACCTGTTCGCCCAGCATGAGCGCGAAGCCGGCGTGCCAGGCGGCCGCCCTGGCCCGGGCGGGGGACGGCTCCCCTTCGATCGCCAGCGCCTGCGCGAGCGCCCGCCGGCCCTCGGCCAGCCTGCCGCGCAGGAACCAGTACCAGGCCAGCGCGTTGACCAGCCGGGCCGCGCGCTCGCCGTCCCGCGCGGCGGCCGCCGTGTCCAGCGCCGCCCGCATGTTCGCAGCCTCGGCGTCCAGGCGCAGCAGCCGGTCGCGCTGGTCGGGGCCGTACAGGTCGGGCTCGGCCCGCTCGGCCAGCCCCAGGTAGTGGCGCAGGTGGGCGAGGCGTACCCGGTCGAGCTCGGCGGCGTCGGACAGCCGGGCCACGCAGTACGCGGACACCGACTCCAGCAGCCGGTAGCGCACGCCCGCGCCGGCGCCGGCGGCAGCGACGACGACGAGCGAACGGTCGACGAGGCGGGCCAGCAGGTCGAGCACGTCGAGGCCGCGCTCCCCGCAGACCGCCTCCGCCGACTCCAGGGTGCAGCCGTCGGCGTGCACGGCCAGGCGGCGCAGCACGCGGCGTTCGTCGTCGGACAGCAGGTCCCAGCTCCAGTCGATCACCGCGGTGAGCGTGCGCTGCCTGGCGGGGGCGCCGCGCTGCCCCGAGGCCAGCAGCCGGAACCGGTCGTCGAGCCGGTCCACCACGCCGTGCACGCCGAGCGCCCGCACCCGGGTGGCGGCCAGTTCGAGGGCCAGCGGGATGCCGTCGAGCCGCCGGCACAGCTGGGCGACGGCCTGCGCGTTGCCCGCGTCGAGCGCGAAGCCGCGGGCGGAGGCGGCGGCCCTGGACACGAACAGCCGGACGGCGTCGGAGCAGGCCATGGCCGCCGGGTCCGCGCCCTCGGGCACGTCGAGCGGCGGCACGCTCCAGAGCACCTCGCCCGCCACGGCCAGCGGCTCCCTGCTGGTGGCCAGCACGCGCAGGTCGGGGCAGGCCCGCAGGAGCCGCTCCGCCAGGTCGGCGACCTGTTCGACCACGTGCTCGCAGTTGTCCAGGACGAGCAGCATCCGCCGGGGCCTGAGCGCGGCGGCCAGCTGCGCCACGGGGTCGGCGCCCGCGTCCTCCCTGATGTCGAGCGCCGCCATGACGGCCTCGGCAGGAGAGCGGGACGTCTGGTCGAGCGCGACCAGCCACGCGCCGTCGGCGAAGTCGTCCACGAGCCGGTTCGCGGCCTCCAGCGCCAGCCGGGTCTTGCCGACCCCGCCGGTGCCGGTGAGCGTCACCAGCCGTTCCTCCTCCGCCAGCGCGCGCACCTCGCCCAGCGCCTGCTCCCGGCCGATCAGCCTGCCGACGGGGGCGGGCAGGTTCGTGACCGGGCGTTGCGCGGGCACGTCGAGCGCGGGGTCCTGGCCGAGGATCGCCTGGTGGAGCGCCACCAGCTCGGGGCCTGGGTCGAGGCCCAGCTCGTCGGCCAGGCGCTCGCGCAGCTCCGCGTACGCGGCCAGCGCCTCGCTCTGGCGCCCCGCCCGGTAGAGGGCCCGCATGTGCACGGCCCTCAGCCGCTCCCTGAGCGGATGCCTGGCCACCAGGTCGCCCAGCTCGCCGACGAGCAGCCCGTGCTCGCCCAGTTCCAGCCGGGCCTGCGCGTGCTGCTCCAGCGCCGACAGCCGCTGCTCCTCCAGCCGGAGCACGGCCGTCCTCGTGTACTGCTCGTCGGCGAAGCCGGCGTACGCGGGCCCCCGCCACAACGCCAGCGCCTCGCCCAGCAGCCGCGCCCTGGCCCGCGCGCTGCCCGCCGCCTCGGCCTGGGCCAGCAGGCCGGTGAAGCGCACGGCGTCCACGGCCCCGTCGTCGGGACGCAGCAGGTAGCCGGGGGAGCGGGAGACGATCAGGTTCTTGCCTCCGGGCTCGGCGTCCTCCAGCGCCTTGCGCAGCTGGGAGACGCGGACCTGGAGCGCGCCCGCCGGGTTGGCCGGCGCCTCCTCACCCCAGAGGTCGTCGACCAGCCGGTCGGCGGAGACCGGATGGCCCTCGTGGACGAGCAGGTCCACCAGGAGCGCGCGTACTTTGAGGCCGGGGATCGTGACGGTCTCGCCGGCGTCCGTCCACACGGCCAGCGGCCCCAGCACCCCGAATCGCATGTTCGTCACCTTATGCGGGGCGGGTGACAGCGAGCAGCCTCAGGCGGCGCCCGGGGACGGTGGCGCCTTCCTGGCCGAACCGCGGTAGACGGCGGGGTCGTAGCGGCGGTCGTTGTCGTCGAGCTTGGCCCTGGCCGCCTCCACGAGGTCGACCCCCAGGACGTCGGCCAGGCGCACGAGGTAGAGGGTCACGTCGCCCAGCTCGGTGCGCATCCTGGCGAGCGCCTCGTCACCGGGGTTGGCGGACTGCTCGGCGGTGAGCCACTGGAACTCCGCCACCAGCTCCCCCACCTCGCCCGCGAGCGCCATCACCAGGTTCTTCGGCGTGTGGAACTGCTCCCACTCCCTGACTTCCGCGAACTCCCGCAACCGTACGGCGAGGTCCTCCAGCTCCGTCGTCACGGAACAGGACCCTACGCCGCCCGCGCGCTGACCACAGTGGCTCGGCGTAACAGCAGCCTGGCCGAGGGGGTCCTCGCGGAGGAGCTTCCGTAGGTCACGTGGCTGCAGGGCTCCTTCCCGGAGGCGGCCCGCCCGAAGGAGGAAGGCTGATGGCGGGCCGAGGCGACGATGTCCCTCGGCCCAACCCGTGGCGCGTCCGGTCAGCACCGGCTGAAGGGCGTCGTCAGCGGGGTGCGAGGTTGTCGGCGAGCAGGTCGAGGAGGGGTTGGCGGCGGACGCAGCGGTCCAGGAGGAAGGAGTCGGCCAGGGCGGTCAGTTCCCCGTCGTCGAGCCCCCTGAACAGCTCGGCATACTCCGGCAGCAGGGCCTGGGCCATGAGGATGTGCCGGATGAGGTCGTCGGTCTGGTAGCGGGCGCCCCACGGGTAGGGCTCCCAGCCGGGGGACTCCGTCTCGACCAGCGCGTGCAGCGGGGCCAGGACGTCGGCCGACTCCTCCATGGTGGAGCCCCAGCGGTCCACGCCGAGCCGCCGCTTCTTGGCGATGAAGTCGCCGAACCTGTCGAGGTACGGCCCCGCGGCGTGCACCAGGCCCTGCAGTCCCACGTCCTTGTAGGTCCACAACGACCAGCCCGCCCCTTGGCCGTCGTAGATGTCCAGCTGGTCGCGCAGGATCTTATAGCGCTGCGCGTCCACGTCCGGGTCGCCGGTGTAGACGGGGCCGAACTCGCCGACCCACAGGGGTGTGCCGGTTTCGCGCTGGAAGCGGGAGCGCCGGGCGAAGGTGCTTTCGAGCTCGCCGCGGTCGCACCACTCGCCGCGGGTGTAGCCGGGGTACGGCCCGCCGTGGGCGAAGCCGGCGAGCGCGTAGTCGTGCAGGACGAACACCGTGTTCTCGTACATCTCACGGAAAATGGAGAAGTCGGTGGCGTACGTGTTGCCGTCCAGGAACAGGATGTGCCGCGGGTCGGCGGCGCGCACGGCCTTGACCAGGCGGTCGTAGAAGGGGCCGATCACCTTGCCGGTGAGGTCGCCCGGCTCGTTGACCGGGTTGTAGCCGGCCACCCAGGGATGGTCGCGGTAGTGGTCGGCGAGGGCCTCCCACAGGTGCACGGCCCGGTCCTGGAAGTGGCGGTGCTGCCAGAACGCGGCCACGTGCGTCGGGTTGTCGGAGTGCCAGTGCTGGTTCTGGGAGCCGGGCAGGGCGTGCAGGTCGATGACGCTGTAGATCCCGCGCTCGCCGAGCAGCCCGATGACCCGGTCGAGGTGGCGGAAGCCCCGCGGGTCGATCTCGCAGGGCCGCTCGTCGGACTCCCAGTGGCGGTAGTTGACGGGGATGCGCACGCAGTTCATGCCCAACCCGGCCAGCAGGTCGGCGTCCTGCTCGGTGAAGAACGACGTGAGCAGCCGGTCGAAGAACAGCTCGGCCCGTTCCTCGCCCAGCACCGAGCGTACGGCGTGCCGCATCGAGCTCTCGTTGGCCGGATAACCGGTGATGAAGTTCTCCATGTTCATCCAGCCCCCGAGACCCACCCCGCGTAGTCGTACCGGCGTGTTGTCGTCCGCGACGAGCTGGGTTCCGGACACGTGAAGCATGTTCACCCTTTCGTTGCACCAGCGGTGAGACCACCGACGAGGTGGCGTTCTGCGACGGCGTAGAACCCGAGCGCGGGCACCATGGCCAGCACGAGGTAGGCGAGGATGCGGGCGGTGTCGGAGGCGTACTGGCCCTGGAACTGCTGGATGCCCAGCGGCAGGGTCCAGCTCGACTCCTCGCTGAAGACCACGAGCGGCAACATGAAGTTGTTCCAGCTGCCCACGATGGCCAGGACGGAGACGGTGGCGATGGCGGGCCTGGCCATGGGCAGCAGGATGCGCCAGAAGAAGCCGAACGGGGAGCAGCCGTCGATGGTGGCCGCCTCCTCCAGTTCGCCGGGGATGCTGCGGAAGAACCCCCGCAGGATGATGATCGTCAACGGCAGGCCGAAGGCGGCCTGGGTGAGGATGACGCCCATCGGGCTGTCCAGCAGTCCGAGCGTGCGCAGCAGGACGAAGATGGGCAGGATGGCCACCGCGAACGGGAACATCAGCCCGGCCGTGAACAACGTGAAGTACAACTCCCTGCCGCGGAAGGCGAACCTCGCGAAGACGAACGCCGCCAGCGCCGACAGGGCCACCGTCAACACGGTCGTGATGACGGCGATGAACGTGCTGTTCCACATCTGCAGCCAGAACGAGCCTGAGCCCAGCACGTCGGTGTAGTTGCCGGTCGCCCACGTCCGGGGCAGGCCGAAGGGGTTCGCGGACAGCTCGCTGTTCTGCTTGAACCCGCCGAGCACCGCGTAGATGACCGGGATCAGGATGAACGCGCCGACGATCCAGGCGATCAGGTGGAGCGGCAGCGTGGTACGGCGCACGCGGGTCGCCTTGCCGTGGTTCATCGACGGCCTCCCATGGACGTGGACGCGCCCTCAAGGTCGCGGCGCATCACGAAACGCTGGTAGACGAGGGCGAAGACGAGGCTGAGCACGAACATCACGACGGAGATCGCGCTGGCGTAGCCGACCTGGGTGCGTTTGAAGCCCCACTCCATCATGGTGACGGCCATCGTCTCCGAGGAGTGCGACGGTCCTCCCCCGGTGAGGATCCATACGAGGTCGAACAGCTGGATCGTGTAGATGACGGACAGGAAGATGCTGATCCGGATCGTCGGGCCGAGCAGCGGCAGCGTGACGTGCCTGAACGTCTTCCAGCCCGTCGCGCCGTCGATCTGCGCCGCCTCGATGAGCTCGTTGGGGATGTTCTGCCGTCCCGCCAGGTAGATCATCATGTGGAACCCGAAGTACTTCCACGTCATGACGAGGAAGAGCGACGGCATCACCGTGTCGGGGTTGGCCAGCCACTCCGACTCGATCCCGACCACCGACAACACCTGGTTCGCCATGCCCGCGTCCGGCGCCAGGATGAGCGAGAACAGCACGCCGGTGATGACCTCGGAGAGCACGTACGGCGCGAAGAACACGACCCGGTAGAGCGCCCGTCCGCGGATGCGCTGGTTCAGCAGCATCGCGATGGCGAGGGAAAACGGCAGTTGCACGCAGATCGAGAACACGATCAGCACCAGCAGGTGCGACAGGTCCTGGGCGAAGATCTCGCTGCCGAACAGGCGGGTGAAGTTGTCGAAGCCGATGAAGTCGGTCGGCAGCCCGCCGAAGCCGTTCCACTTGAACGCGCTGGAGTAGACGGCCACCACCATGGGGGCGACGACGAGGAGCAGGAACAGGACGAGCGCCGGCAGCAGGAACAGGGCGATGGTCACCCAGCGTCCGCGCCGCCTGGCGGCAGGGGCGGGGGCCGGAAGCTTGACCGCCTCCGGCCCTCTGGTGAGTGTCGTCATTCTTCGCTCTTGGCCACTTCTGTGATGTCCTGGGCGACCTCTTCCGGCGTCTTCGTGCCGCCGATGAGCTCGGCCACGCTGTCGTTCACCTGCTGGCCGACGGCCGGCGGGTAGGCCTGGTCGAGGTAGAGCTGGTATCCGGTGGCCTCGACGAGCTGGTCCGCCACCTGCTTGAGGTTGGGGTCCTTGACGGCGCTCTCCTCGCCCTTGAGCACGGGCAGCACGCCGCCCGACTCGACGGCCTTGGTGTGCTGCTCCATCGCGGTCATGTACTTGACGAAGTCGACGGCCTCCTTGGGAGCGTCGGCGCCCACGGCCAGGCCACCGCCGCCGCCGAAGGCGTCGCCGATCGAGCCCTTGCCGCCCTCGACGGCCGGGAAGGGGAAGAAGCCGAGGTCGTCGCCGAGGCCCTCGCCGGCGTCCTCCTGCGTGACCGGCGCCCACTGGCCCATCAGTTCCATGCCGGCCTTGCCGTTGCCCATCGTGGCCGCCTGGCCGTCAGGTGTGCCGTAGCCGGCGCCGAGGAAGCCCTTCTGGAACGGCTGCAGATCCGCCAGCGCCTTGAGCTGCTGCCCCGCGGCCACGAAGTCCGGCTTGGTGAAGTCGTGGTCGGTGGCCGCCTGCTTGAGCGCGTCCAAGCCGGCGATGCGCATGGCGAGGTAGGCCCAGTAGTAGTGGCCGGGCCACTTCTCCTTACCGGCCAGGGCGATCGGGGTGATGCCCGCGGCCTTGAGCTTCTTGACGTCCTCCAGGTACGCCGACCAGGTGGTGGGCGGCTCGCTGATGCCGGCTTTCTCGAAAAGTTTCTTGTTGTACCAGAAACCCACCAGCCCGATGTCAGTCGGCAACCCGTACGTCTTGCCGTCGATCTGGTACGCGCTCAGCGCGGCCGGCGTGAACGTCGGCAGGACGTCGGCCACGTCGCCCGAGATGTCCTTGACCAGCCCGGCCTCGACCTGCTGCTCCAGCACGCCGCCGCCCCACGTGGCGAAGATGTCCGGCGCCTTGCCCGACTGCGTGATCGTGGTGAGCTTGGCCTTGTAGGCGTCGTTCTCCAGGACGGTGGCCTTGATGGTGACGTTCGGGTTCTTGGCCATGAACTCCTTGGCGCGCTGGTCCCAGAGCGTCTTGAGCGGGTCGGCCGTCGACAGGTGCCACCACTCGATCGTGACCTTGCCGGGCGAGCCGCCCTCGCCCTCGGGCGAGGCGGACTCCCCGCCGCCGCAACCGGCCACGAGTCCGGCGATGAGCACCGGGGCCGCGATCAGCACCACACTGCGTCGCATAGGGGTCCCTTCCTCAACAGCATGAAATTTTCGTGAAACCCCCGATAGTTTCTTGCCTTGGAGCGTAAGTAAACGCCAGGTAAAGCGTCAACACCTGGGGGCCGAGCGATGGCAAACCGAAACTTTCGGATACACTCCCGAACGTGTCAGCGAAGAGGCGGGTGACGATCGCACTGATCGCGGAGGAGGCCGGAGTCTCCATTCCGACGGTCTCGAAAGTCATCAACGGACGTCCAGAAGTCGCTCCCGCGACCCGCCACCGGGTCGAGCGGCTGTTGCAGGAGCACGGCTACCAACGGCGCATCAGCCAGGACGACACCCCGGCCGGCCTGGTCGACCTGGTGTTCGCCGAGATCGAGTCGCCGTGGGCCATGGAGATCGTGCGGGGTGCGGAGGGTGCGGCCCACGAGGCCGGGGCCAGCGTGGTCATCTCCGTCCTGCACACGCACGCGGGCCCGGGACGCGACTGGCTCGAACGGCTGGCCGCGCGCAGGACCGACGGCGTGGTGATCGTCGCCTCGCGGCTGTCGACAGGCATCCAGGCACAGCTCAGCGCCCGTTCGCTGCCGTTCGCGGTGGTCGACCCCGAGGGCGAGCCCGCCCCCGGCGTGATCTCGGTCGGCGCCACCAACTGGAACGGCGGCCTGTCCGCGACCCGCCACCTGCTGGAGCTGGGCCACCGCAGGATCGGCATGATCAGCGGCCTGTCCGACATGCTCTGCAGCCAGGCCAGGATCGACGGCTATCGCGCCGCCCTGGAGACGGCGGGGCTGCCCGTCGCACCCGAACTGATCAGGCGCGGCACGTTCCTGGTCGAGTCGGGCCACGACCAGGCGCACGCCCTGCTGTCCCTCGACGATCCGCCCACGGCCATCTTCGCGCACAGCGACCTGATGGCCTTCGGTGTCCTGGAGGCGGCCAGGCAGCGTGGGCTGCGCGTCCCCGAGGACCTGAGCGTGGTGGGCTTCGACGACCTGCCGCTGGCCAGCTCGGCCTGGCCGCCGCTGACGACGGTGCGGCAGCCGCTGCAGGAGATGGCGGCGCTGGCCACCCGTACGGTGCTGGCCATGGGCCACGGTGAGGTGCCGGAGACCAAACGGGTGGAGCTGGCCACCGAACTGATCGTCCGGGAGAGCACGGCCGCGTACGCGTAGGGCCGGGGCCGGCGTCTTCGTGAAGCACGGTCGCGTAGGGCCGGGGGCTCAGCCGTCGTGGAGCGGCGCCCGGAAGACGAACCGGGCGCCGCGCTCGGAGTCCTCGACGGTCAGCGTGCCGCCGTGCGCCGCGGCAATCTCGCGGGCGATGGGCAGGCCGAGCCCGCTGCCGCCGGCGTCTCGGTTCCGGGCGGCGTCGAGACGCGCGAAGCGTTCGAAGACGACCTCGCGATGCTCGGGCGCGATCCCCTCGCCATCGTCGAGCACCTCCAGGACGGCCTGCCCGTCCTCCTTCCGCACCGTCACCGTGACGCGGCTGTCGGCGTGCCGGTCGGCGTTGTCCATCAGATTCGTCAGCAGGCGCGCCAGTTGCAGCCGGTCGCCCTTGACGACCACGTCCGCCCGCAGGTCGGTGACGACCTGTTTCTCGCGCGGCCGGATGGCCTCCCCGGTGACCAGCCCGGCCAGTTCCACGGGCTCACGGCGGCTCGGGGCGCCCGCGTCCAGCCTGGTCAGCACGAGCAGGTCGGTGACGATCGCCTGCAGCCGGTCCAGGCTGGCGAGCACCTCGTCACTCACCTCGATCCAGTCGGCCTCATCGGGGTGGAGCCGGGCGTCCTCGATCTGGGCGCGCATGGCGGTGATCGGGCTGCGCAGGTCGTGCGAGGCGTCGGCGGCGAACCTGCGCTGGCGATCCATCGCGTGTTCCTTCTCCCGCATCGCCGTCTCCAGCCGCTCCAGCGTGCGGTTGGCGGTCTCGGCCAGTGCCGCGATCTCGTCGTCGCTCTGCGGCACGGGCACCCGCATCCCGCCGCCGAACGCGGTGATCTCGGCCAGCCGCCTGGTGATGGCGCTGACGGGGGCGAGCGTCCTGGTGGTGGCCCGCCACACCACCAACCAGGTCAGCGCCACCAGCGCCGCCGCGAGCGCGGCCTGCGAGGCGATCACCTGCGGGCCGACGTACCAGGGCCTCGCCGGGCCGAAGGCGTAGATGATCCAGTCGCCGTCCGGCTGGTACGTGGTGATGGCGATCACGATCTTGCACTGGCCGGGGAACCCGCTGAGCCCGCAGAGGTCGGCGACGGCGTTGGCCTGGCCCTCCTGGGGGATGGCCGTGGTCTGCCTGGGCAGGCCGACGAGGTTGAGCGTGGTGGTGACCGGGCGTCCCGACGGGTCGACGACCTGGATGCCGTCGAGCCCGTCGTACTCCAGCACCTGCGGCAGGCGGTTGTCCTTGATCATGAGCAGCACGGACACAGCCCTGCTCGACATGTCCTGCGCCTGGATGTCGACGAGCTGATCGCGGATGCCGTGCAGCACGAATGCGCCGACGACGATGTTCAGCAGCAGCATCGCGATGCTGGCGAACAGCGCCAGCCGCACCCGCAACGACCGGCCGAACCATGCCCTCACGCGCCTTCCCCCGGCCATCAGAAGAACACAGGCCTGGCCGTCACCACCAATCCAGGGAGATTCCTCGACAAAAGCCCTTCGTCGCCGTGCCGGCCTAACGCATCACGTACGGATTCGTGCTGGTGTGGCCGGCGCCGTTCGTGGCCGTGACGGACGTCAGGGGCCCCGGGGGGACGTACGGAGCCCAGGCCGACTCGAGCCGGCCGCCCGAGTGCCACTCCTGCCGGACCACCGCCCCCTGGGGGCCGAAGCGGAGCGAGCCGCCCCGCAGGTTGTGGCCCTCGACGAGGATGCCGGGCCGCCCGTTCCTGTCCTGCCTGACCGCGTTGACGATGATGGGCTGCTGCCAGTCGCGCGCGATGTCGTCGGCGAGCGAGGGGGTGTCGTGGCGGGCCTGGCAGGTGAAGAACGGGTCCCAGCCGTACGAGATGATCTTGGTGGCGTGCGGGCCCGAGGCCATGATCTGCCGGTCGAGCCGGCTCTTCGTGGTCCGCCCGCGCAGCGGCAGCGGATCGACGCGCCCGCACTCGCCGGCCGCCGGAGTGGGCTCGAAGCCCTCGACGTTCACCCACAGCTCCACCCCGTCGGGCACCTCACGGGCGGCCGCCTCGACGTATTCGTGGGTCGCCCCGTAGTAGGCCTCGGCGTTGCTGACGTCACCCACCACCGGCGCCAGCCGCGGCACGACCTTGGCGCCGGCCTCGTGCGGGCCGTGCACCGGCACCTTGCCCGTGCCGCGACCGTCCTGGACCGCGATGGCCATGGGCACGCCGGCCCGCGTCACCGCGATGTCCTCCATGCCGTCGCCCGCCTGCTCGGGCGGGAACCCGCGCTCGCGGCGGGCGTCGATGTACGGGCTGACCAGGATCGGCCTGCCCGGCAGGACGTCGGCGACGACGGCGTGCTGCGCGGCGTAGAGCTCGATGATCGGATCGTCGTCAGCGCGGTCCCGCATGGCCAGCTCGAACGACTGGTAGACCCCGCCGAAGGCGCCGGACGCGCCGAACCGCGCCTGGTAGTCGGCCAGCACCCGCGCGGTGAAGGCCTTCAGCGCGCCGGTGTGGTCGTGGTCGGGCTCCCACGGCTTGTCCTCCCGCTGCGCGGCCGCCGGCAGCCCGGGAAAGACCTTCATGCCGTACGCCGCCGCCTCGGCCATCAGGTTGCCCAGCCCGTCGCCGTCCGTGGCGACGAGCACGAGGTCGTGCACGGGTTCCCGGCAGTCCTCCGCCAGCGACAGCCGGTAGAACACGCGGCCCTCGCTCTCGATCCGCCGCTCCAGCCCGGGGCAGCGCAGCATGCCCTTCCCGAACTCCTCGCTGGTCGTGTACGTGTAGACCCGCCGGATCTGCTTGCCCGGCACCTGCGCGCACGGGCGGCCGTCGAGGCGGCAGCCGGCGAAGCCGGGATCCTCGCGGGCGTCGAAGCGCGGGCCGAACGTGACGAGCGTGTCGCCGCCGATCGTGTGGATCGCCTCCACCATGCGCCGGGTCACGCAGCGGTCGGCCCGCGGGATGACCCAGTAGCCGGTGATCGCGTAGGGGGCGCTGACCCGGGTGTCGCGCGGCGGGCACTCCTCGGGCCCGGGCGATGCGGGCACGAACACACCCACGACGAAGGCGACCGCGACGATCAGCCACAGGATCCGGTGCACCCACGCCCCTTCCACGCCCGCGCACCCCAGCCTACGCACCGGCACCCGGCCCGGTGCGTGCCCGCGGGTACTGATCGCGCAGAATGGCGGGACAAGGGGGGTGCGGAATCGTGCACATCGATCTCACCGGGAAGACCGCGCTGGTCACCGGGTCGACGCAGGGAATCGGAGCGGCCATCGCCGCCGGGCTGGCACGGGCGGGCGCCCGCGTCGGGATCAACGGCCGCGGCGAGGACTCGGTCGCACGGGCCGTCGAGCGGATGGAGGGCGACCTGGTGGCGGCGCCCGGCGACGTGTCCGCGGACGACGGGTGCGAGCGGGTGCTGGGTGCGCTGCCGCAGGTCGACATCCTGGTCAACAATCTGGGCATCTTCGGCGCGCAACCGGCGCTGGAGATCGGCGACGACGAGTGGCGGCGCTACTTCGAGGTCAACGTGCTGGCCGCGATCCGGCTGACCCGCGCCTACCTGCCGGGCATGATGGAGCGCGGCTGGGGGCGGATCCAGTACATCGCCAGCGACTCGGCCGTCGTGATCCCCGCCGAGATGATCCACTACGGCATGACCAAGACGGCGTTGCTCGCCGTGTCCAGGGGGTTCGCCAAGGAGGCGGCGGGCAGCGGGGTGACGGTCAACTCCGTGATCGCGGGGCCCACGCACACCGGGGGCGTGGAGGACTTCGTCCACCAGCTGGTGGGCAGGGAACTGCCGTGGGAGGAGGCGCAGCGGGCGTTCATGGTGCGGCACCGGCCGCAGTCGCTGCTGCAGCGCCTGATCGAGCCCGAGGAGATCGCCAACATGGTGACCTACCTCGCCTCGCCGCTCGCCTCGGCCACGACGGGCGCGGCGGTGCGGGTCGACGGCGGCTACGTGGACTCCATCCTTCCCTAGGAGGTGCCAGGATCGCCTCCATGGCTTTCACCACCGAGGGTTCCGCCGATCAGCCGAGCGTCCCGGCCGCCACGCAGCCGTCGTGGATCCGTCCCGTCTCCGAGGGCACGGAGCAGGCGACGCCCAACGACTACGACAGCTTCGCCGAGGCGTACTCGGCCGAGAACGAAACCAGCCTCCTCAACGCCTACTACGAGCGGCCCGCGATGCTGAACCTGGCCGGCGACGTGGCCGGCCGGCGGATTCTCGACGCCGGGTGCGGCTCCGGCCCGCTGTCGGCCGCGCTGCGCGACCGGGGCGCGGTCATGACCGGCTTCGACTCCAGCGCCAAGCTGCTGGAGCTGGCCCGGCGGCGGCTCGGCGACGGTGCGGACCTGCACCTCGCCGATCTGACCGACCCGCTGCCGTTCCCCGACGCCGCGTTCGACGATGTCGTCGCGTCGCTGGTCCTGCACTACCTGGAGGACTGGACGGCGCCGCTGGCCGAGCTGCGCCGGGTGCTGAGGCCCGGCGGCCGGTTGCTCGTGTCGGTCAATCACCCCTTCGTCGACTTCCTGGACGCGGCCCGTTCCGGCGGCAGCTATTTCGGGATTCGCGAGACCCGTGAGGAATGGACCCTCGGCGGGCACACCGCGCTGATGCGCTTCTACGGCCGGCCGCTGCACGCGATGGCCGACGCCTTCACCGGGGCGGGCTTCCACATCACCGGCATCGACGAACCGTCCCCAGCGCCGGAGGCCCGCGAGCTGTACCCGGACGTCTTCGCCGACAGGCCCTCGGGCACCTTCGTGTGCTTCCTGTTCTTCGCCCTGCAGGCCGGCTGATACCCCGCCGGGGCGGGTGGCGGGTGCGCGGCCGGCGCTCAACGCCGGTCCAGGCCGGACAGCTGCAAGGCCAGGCGGCGGCGTACGGCGGGCAGCCGTCCCGCCAGCCGCAGCACGAGGTTGCGCACCGGCCGCCTGGCCGCGCTCATGGTGGCCAGCATCGTCAGGCGGCTCGCCAGCCCCACCACCTTCCCGGCGACGGGCCGGCGGGCCTCGGCGTAGCCGTCGAGCAGGTCGGGTGAGCCGCCGCCGAGCACGCGCGAGAGGGTCTCCCCCAGCATGACGGCGTCCTCGATCCCGAGGTTCATGCCCTGCCCGCCGGCCGGCGAGTGCACGTGCGCCGCGTCGCCCGCCAGCAGCACCCGCCCCTTCCTGTACGTCCGCGCGATGCGGTGGTGCACGCGGAAGCGCGACCCCCACACCACCTCCTCCACCACGGCGGGCACGGCCTCGGGCCCGCGCGTGGCGAGCAGCCGCTGCACGAACTCCGCGCCGGGCTCGTGCGGCGCCTCGTCCACGGTGGCCACGATCCGGTGGAGGCCGTCGGGCAGCGGCGCGAGCACCACCAGGCCGGCCGGCGAGAAGTACAGGACGACCTCGTCGTGCGGCACGCCGCCGCTCAGCCGCACGTCGGCCAGGGTGAACGACTCGGCGTAGGTGCCGCCGTCGAAGGCGATGCCCGACCGCTCGCGTACGAGGCTGTGCATGCCGTCGGCGCCCACCAGGTAGGCCGCCCGCACCGAGCGCCCGTCGTCGAGCGCGGCGGTGACGCCGCCGTCGTCCTGCTCGAACGAGGTCACCCGCACCGGCCGCAGCACCTTGCCGCCCAGCTCCTCCAGCCGGGCCAGCAGATACGCCTCCGTGTCGGCCTGGGAGATCATCAGCGTGTACGGGTAGCGCGTGGGCAGCCCGTCGAAGGGCACGGTCACCAGCACCCGGTCACGGTCGCGGATGGTGAAGCGCGGCGTGTGCGCCCCGCGTTCGACGAGCGCCGGCGTGACACCGTACGGCTCCAGCAGTTCCAGCGTGCGCGGGTGCACGACGGCGGCCCTGGAGGTGTTGGCGCCCTCGGCCTGGCCGTCGACGATGACGACGTCGTGGCCGAGCCGGGTCAGGACGACGGCGGTGGCCAGCCCGACCGGGCCGGCTCCGACGACGAGCACGTCCGTGTTGATCATTTCTCCTCCTCAGCGAGGCCAACATTTGAAGGCCAACACCTGTTGACGTTAGAGACCGCCGCCTGGATTGTCAACACGCGTTGGCCTACACTTGTTGGCATGAGGAGATCCTCCGGTGAGACGAGGGCGGCCGTCCTGGCCGCGGCCCGCGAACGGTTCGCCGCCGACGGCTACGAGCGGGCCACGATCAGGGCCATCGCCGCCGCGGCGGGCATCGACCCCGCCCAGGTCATGCGCCACTTCGGCAGCAAGGAACGCCTGTTCGCGGCGGCGTGCGAGGCCGACCTGCGCCCGCCCGACCTGCGCGGCACGCCGCCCGGCGAGATCGCCGCCACGCTCGTGCGCCACTTCCTGGAGCGCTGGGAGTCAGGCGAGACCCTGCGGATCCTCCTGCGCGCGGGCGTCACGAACGCGGCGGCGGCCGAGCGACTGCGTGCCGTCTTCGCCGAGCAGCTCATCCCCATGACGGCGGCGCTGACCGGCGACCCGGAACACGCTCCGGTCCGGGCCGGGCTCGTCTCGGCGCAAATACTCGGAATGGCCCTGTGCCGTCATGTTCTGGCATTACCGCCGCTGGCCGCGCTGACCAGGGAAGAAGTCGTCGAGGCGATAGGCCCGGCCGTTCACCGCCATCTCGGACTTGGGTCTTGACACACAACAGCACCGCCATTAACTGCGATAACAACTGCCCTCTTTGCACACACAATCAGATCATGTTAGATGGAGAGCAAAGGCACTGATCATGCGCCGGCAGAGAGGACCGGGCACCGTGACGCTGATACTCGATGGCGTCTTCGTGCGGCGGCGCGGGGAGACCTGGCTCGATGACATTCACCTGGAATTACCGAATGGAATGACCACCCTCGTCGGCCCCATGACCGCGGGAAAGACGACTTTGATGCGCGTCGCGGCCGGTTTGCTGCCGCCCGACTCGGGCCGGGTGGTGGTCGGCGGAAAGGACGTGACCGGCATTTCCGTGCGCAAACGCTCGGTCGCCTTCGTCTATCAGCAATTCATCAACTACCCGTCCCTGACCGTCTACGAGAACATCGCCTCGCCGCTCCGCCTCGACCGGGCGTTCCGCCGCGACGGGATCGACCGGCGGGTGCGCGAGGTGGCCGAGCTCATGGGCATCGCGCAGCTGCTCGACCGCCGGCCCGCCGAGCTGTCGGGCGGCCAGCAGCAGCGCACCGCCATCGCCCGCGCCCTGGCCCGGCCCGTCGACGTGCTGCTGCTCGACGAGCCGCTGGCCAACCTCGACTTCAAGCTGCGCGAGCAGCTCCGCGCCGACCTGAAGACCATGTTCACCGGCTCCTCCGGCGTCGTCCTCTACGCCACCGCCGACCCGAACGAGGCACTGACGTTCGCCGCCCCCACCGTGGTCCTGGGCGAGGGCAGGGTCCAGCACGTCGGCGACGTCGCGAAGACGTACGCGCACCCGCCCACCCTCGCCGTCGCGGCCACGCTCAGCGACCCGCCGCTCAACCTGCTGCCCGGCGTCGTACGCGACGGCCGGATCGAGTGCCTCGGCACGTCGTTCCCCGCGCCCCGCGCCCACGCCGACGGCCACCGCGTCATGCTCGGCGTACGGCCCCACCAGGTGAGCATCACCCCCAACGGCCGCGCCGCGCTCGAACTGCCCGCCGAGATCCGGCTCGCCGAGGTCACCGGCAGCGCGACGTTCCTGCACCTGCTGCTCCAGGGCGGGCTCCACCTGGTCGCGCACCTGGAGGGCACCCGGCTCTTCACGCCGGGCGAGTCCACGGTCGCCCGCATCGACCCGGCGCACGTCTTCGTCTTCGACGAGGACGGCGGCCGCCTGCTCGCCACCAGCGCCGCGGAGGTCGACCTGCATGGCTGACATCCGCCTCGAAGGCGTGGGACACAGCTACGACGGCGGCCGCACGTGGGCGCTCCAACCGATGACCTGGACGTGGCGGAGCTCCCGGGCGTACGCGCTGCTGGGGCCGAGCGGCTGCGGCAAGACCACGCTGCTCAACATCATCTCCGGCCTGATCACGCCCACGGTGGGCCGGATCTGGTTCGGCGAGAGCGAGGTCACCGGCGTGCCCACGGCCGGCCGCAACATCGCGCAGGTCTTCCAGTTCCCGGTCCTGTACGAGGAGATGTCGGTCTACGACAACCTCGCCTTCCCCCTCCGTAACCGGAAATTTCCTAAGAAAGAGGTGGACGAACGCGTCCGCCAGGTCTCTCGGCTCCTTGGCCTCGACCAGGTGCTGCGCCGCAGGTCGCGCCGGCTCGACCCGGGCCGCCAGCAGATCGTCAGCCTGGGCCGCGGCCTGGTCCGCCCCCAGGTGGCCGCGGTCCTGCTGGACGAGCCGCTGACCGTGGTCGACCCGGCGCTGAAGTGGACGCTGCGCAGCAAGCTCAAGGAGATCCACCGCGACACCGGCCACACGCTGATCTACGTCACCCACGACCAGACCGAGGCACTGACGTTCGCCGACGAGGTCGTGGTGCTCAACGACGGGGCCATCGTGCAGGCGGGCGAGCCGGCCGAGCTGTTCCTGTCGCCGTCGCACGAGTTCGTCGGGCACTTCATCGGCTCGCCGGGGATGAACATGGTCCCCGCCGAGATCGCCGACGGCGTCGTCCGCGTCGGCGCGTCCACCGTGGGCACCGTGGGCGGCGACGCCCCGGACGGCCTGCCGCCGGGACCGGTCAGGATCGGGGTGCGGCCCGAGTTCGTCCGGATCGCCGGGCCCGGCGCCTCCCCCGGCGCGGCGGCCACGGTCACCGGGATCGACCGTATGGGCGCGTACGACCTCGTGCACACCCGGGTCGGCGAGCACCCGCTGATCGTCAAGACCGAGGCGGGCTCCGCCTGCGAACCGGACGCGGCCGTGTTCCTGCACTTCCCCGCGGACCGCACGTTCCTGTTCCGCGACAAGGTCAGGTGCGGCTCCCTCGCGCCGCTGAACGGAAGGGAGCCGTCATGACCGAGCGCACCACCGTCGCGGACAGCCCGGCCGGCCTCGCGGAACCGGCGGCCGCGCCGGCCGAGGAGGCCAAGGACACGAGGACCGACGCCCGGCCGAGGAACAACCGCGCGTGGTGGCTGGTCCTGCCGGTCGTCGTGTCGGTGGCCTTCACGGCGGTGATCCCGCTGATGACCGTGGTCAACTACTCCGTGCAGGACGTCTTCAGCCCCAGCGAGCGCATCTTCGTCGGCCTGGAGTGGTTCCGCGACGTCGCCCGCGACCCGGAGGTGCGCGGGGCGTTCGTGCGCACGCTGCTGTTCTCGGCGCAGGTGCTGCTGATCGAGATCCCGCTCGGGGTGGCCATCGCCGTGGCCATGCCGCGCCGCGGCGTCTCGGTGTCGGTGGCGCTGGTGCTGGTCGCGCTGCCGCTGCTCATCCCGTGGAACGTGGTCGGCACGATCTGGCAGATCTTCGCCCGCGGCGACATCGGCCTGGGCGGCTGGGCGATCAACAACGTGCTCGGCGTCAACTTCAACTACACGCTCGACTCCACCGACGCCTGGCTCACCGTGCTGGCCATGGACGTGTGGCACTGGACGCCGCTGGTGGCGCTGCTGGCGTACGCGGGGCTGCGCTCGATCCCCCAGCCGTACTTCCAGGCCGCGCAGATCGACGGCGCCTCGGGGTGGGCCACCTTCCGGCACATTCAGTTGCCCCGGCTGCGCGGGGTGCTGACGATCGCGATCCTGCTCAGGTTCATGGACAGCTTCATGATCTACACCGAGCCGTTCGTGGTGACCGGCGGCGGGCCGGGGAACGCGACGTCGTTCCTGAGCATCCTGCTGTCGAAGATCGCGGTCGGCCAGTTCGACCTCGGCCCCGCGGGCGCGTTCTCGCTGCTCTACTTCCTGTTCGTCCAGGTGCTCTGTTACGTCTTCTTCACCGTGCTGACCAGGTCGGGAAGGTGAACCCATGAGAAGGCTCCCGTGGGCGCGCACGGTCTTCTGGCTCTACGTGGCCACCCTGATGCTGCCCATCCTGTGGATGTTCGGCATGTCGATCCGGCCGAACGAGGACATCCTCGGCAGTTTCTCGCTCATCCCCGAACGGGTGACGTTCGACAACTACGCCACGTTCTTCGGGGAGACGTCGTGGTATTCGAGCTATCTCAACTCCATCATCTACACCTCGCTGAACGCGGTGATGTCGCTCATCGTGGCGCTGCCCGCGGCCTACGCCTTCTCGCGTTTCAGGTTCGCCGGTGACAAACACCTGTTCTTCTGGCTGCTGACGAACCGGATGGCGCCGCCGGCGGTGTTCCTGCTGCCGTTCTTCCAGATCTACCAGAGCGTCGGCCTCTTCGACACGCACCTCGGCGTGGCCATCGCGCACATGCTCTTCAACGTGCCCCTCGCGGTCTGGATTCTCGAGGGATTCATGTCGGGAATTCCGCGGGAGATCGACGAGACCGCCGCGATCGACGGTTATTCGCTGCCGCGCTTCTTCGTCCGGATATTCCTGCCGATGATCCGCTCGGCCATCGGCGTGACCGCGTTCTTCTGCTTCATGTTCAGCTGGGTCGAACTGCTCATCGCCAGGACCATCACCTCGGTGAACGCCAAGCCCATCGCCGCGGCGATGACGCGGACGGTGAGCGCGGCGGGCGTCGACTGGGGGCTGCTGGCGACGGCGGGAGTGCTGACCATCGTGCCCGGCGCGATCGTCATCTGGTTCGTCCGCAACTACATCGCCAAGGGCTTCGCCATGGGGAGGGTGTAGCCGTGCTCGACTGGATGGTCTGGACCGTCCCCACGGCCCTGGTCTTCGCCGGCCTGGCCGTGCTGCTGATCGCCATGACGATCTGGGGCCGCATCTCTCCTCCCGTGGCCAGGCGGGGCTTCCTGCGCATCGAGACCGATCGGGGCGACCGGCTCTACATCGGCCTGATCAGCGCCGCCGTCGTGCTGGCGGGCTGGATCGCAATCACCGACCTGTCCATGTGGTTCGCGCTCGGCTGCGCGCTGCTCGTGGCGGTCGTGATCGGCATATGGGGCTAACGGAAAGGGAGTCAATGCGATGAGGCGACGGACGACGAGGTCCGCGACCATGGGGGCGGCGGCGCTCCTCCTGGTGGTGGCCGGCTGCACGCAGGGCGCGGACAAGCCCACGAGCGACTTCAAGGAGGCCGACGGCAGGGCCGCCGCCCAGCGGTGGGTGTCGGAGGAGTTCACCCCGAGCACGCTGAGCAAGGACGAGCAGCTCGCGGAGATGGAGTGGTTCATGAAGGCCGCGGCGCCGTACCGTGGCATGCAGATCAACGTGGTCTCCGAGACGATCACCACGCACGAGTACGAGTCACGCCAGCTCGCCAAGGCGTTCACCGAGATCACCGGGATCAGGATCAAGCACGATCTGATCCAGGAGGGTGACGTCATCGAGAAGCTGCAGACCCAGATCCAGGGCGACCAGAACATCTACGACGCCTACGTCAACGACTCCGACCTCATCGGCACCCACTCGCGCGGCGACTACGTGCTCCCCCTGTCGGACTACATGGCCGGCGAGGGCAAGAAGGTCACCTCGCCCACGCTCGACCTCGACGACTTCATCGGCATCAGCTTCACCACCGGCCCGGACAAGAAGATCTACCAGCTGCCCGACCAGCAGTTCGCCAACCTCTACTGGTTCCGCTACGACTGGTTCACCGACCCCGACATCAAGAAGCAGTTCAAGGACGCCTACGGCTACGACCTCGGCGTGCCGGTCAACTGGGCGGCCTACGAGGACATCGCCGACTTCTTCACCAACAAGGTCAACGGCGACGGCACCATCGACGGCAAGAAGGTCTACGGCCACATGGACTACGGCCGCAAGGACCCGTCGCTGGGCTGGCGCTTCACCGACTCGTGGTTGTCCATGGCGGGCAACGGCGACCCCGGCATCCCCAACGGCCTGCCGGTGGACGACTGGGGCATCAGGGTCGAGGACTGCCGCCCGGTCGGCTCGTCCGTCACGCGCGGCGGCGACACCAACGGCCCCGCGGCGGTCTACGCGCTCACCAAGTACGTCGACTGGCTCAAGAAGTACGCCCCCGAGGAAGCCGCGGGCATGAACTTCAGCGAGGCCGGCCCGGTCCCCGCCCAGGGCCACATCGCCCAGCAGATCTTCTGGTACACCTCGTTCACCGCCGACATGACCAAGCCGGGGCTGTCGGTGGTCAACGAGGACGGCACACCCAAGTGGCGCATCGCGCCGAGCCCGCACGGGGCGTACTGGAAGGACGGCAACAAGCTCGGCTACCAGGACGCGGGCTCCTGGACGTTGCTGAAGAGCACGCCGGAGGAGCGCAGGGCCGCCGCCTGGCTGTACGCGCAGTTCGTGACGTCGAAGACGGTGTCGCTGAAGAAGTCGATCGTCGGGCTGACGTTCATCCGCGACTCCGACATCAGGAGCGACCACTTCGCCGACAACGCCGAGAACTACGGCGGGCTCATCGAGTTCTACGGCTCGCCCGCCCGCAAGCAGTGGACCCCGACCGGCACGAATGTGCCCGACTACCCGAAGCTGGCCCAGCTGTGGTGGCAGAACGTGGCCACGGCCGTGACCGGCGAGACCACGGCGCAGCAGTCGATGGACAACCTGGCCAAGCAGCAGGACGACATCCTGTCCCGGCTGGAGCGGCTCTCGCGTGAGCGGGAGGGCTACGGCGGCCAGTGCGCGCCGAAGCTGAACCCCGAGCGCGACGCCCAGTACTGGTACGACCAGCCCGGCGCCCCCGCGCCGAAGCTGGCCGACGAGCGCGGCAAGCCCGAGACGCTCGACTACGACAAGCTCGTCGCCACCTGGAAGAAGTCCGACTAGCGGAAGGAGCGCCGCCGCCCGTGGCAGGCCGGGCGGCGGCCGTCCGTCAGCCCGCCAGGTGGCGGGCCAGCCAGTCGAAGGCCTGCTCCTGCATGGGTACGTCGAAGCTGTGCGGCACCTCGGCGAACACCGCCTCGTAGCGCTCCGGCGCGTCGCGGTAGCGTTCGACGATCGTGGCGTGGGCGCGCCGCATGCCCGTCTCGGGGAACAACTCGTCGCGCAGGGCGTACTGGACCATGAGGGGTTCGGGGGCGCGGGCGGCCACCAGGTCGGGCCAGTCGCCCAGGCGTGGCAGGCCGGGCGGGAAGAGCATCCAGGTGTGCTTGGCGACGTGCCCGCCGAGCATGTCGCGGTAGGAGGACATCATGGCGGCGACGACGACCGCGCGCACCTGCGGGTCGAAGGCGCCGAGCAGCCCGGCGCGCAACCCGCCACCCGACAGTCCCGCGCACCCGACCGGCCCGACGTCCGGCCTGGAGCGCAGGTAGGCTGCCGCGGCCAGGTCCTCGCCCGCGACCACGCCCGCGAACGACGTGCCGAGCATCGCGCAGTGTTTGGCCACGACGTGCTCGTGCGCGACGGCGGCCTGGTCGTAGCGGTCTGCCTCGCTCCCCGGGCCGTCCCCGGTCTCCAGCGGGAAGCGGCGGCTGCCCCAGACGAACACGTCGTGCGCGAGCACCGCGAAGCCCCGGCGGGCCAGCTCGTTGACGAACGCGCGGCCACCGTACAGGTCCTGCCGCACCCTGCTCACCTCGGGCGACGG
The DNA here is from genome assembly GCF_004352805.1 of Nonomuraea mesophila. Taxonomy (NCBI): domain Bacteria; kingdom Bacillati; phylum Actinomycetota; class Actinomycetes; order Streptosporangiales; family Streptosporangiaceae; genus Nonomuraea; species Nonomuraea mesophila. The sequence continues at coordinate 81,837 of NZ_SMLD01000010.1, read as the reverse complement.
CCCTTCGGGGCCGTCGGCGATCTTCTCCTTGCCGGCCCACTTCATCCCGGCGTGGCAGTGCAGCGCCACCACCCCGGGCAGCGGCCCGTCCGCGCCGCGCGGGCGCAGCAGGAACGCGCGGGTACGCGGCCCGAACCCCACCGACCAGGACAGTTCCTCGCCCGCCAGGTCGCCGTCGGTCCAGGTGCGCTCGACCCGCACGTCGCGGGCGGTCAGGTCGAGCACCCCCATCGCCTCACGCGCCGCGGCCCGCAGCTCGGGCCCCTCCGGTACGGGGTAGAGCCCGCGCTGCGCCCCGGCGATCTCCGCCAGCTCAGCGAACACGTGTGCCGTCGTCCTCCAGCGCCACGGGGGCGCCGGAGCGGGCGGACAGGGTGGCCGCGACGCCCGTCAGCACGCTGCGGATGCCGTCGCGGTAGCCGGCCTGCCGGGCCAGCGGGTCGTCGCCGGCGCCGCGGAAGACGTCGTCGAGCAGCAGGCGGTCACCACCGCCGTGTCCTCCGGCCCCGCTCTCGATGGGCACCTCCTCCGGCGGGCTCCAGTGGCGGCGCAGCGTGAGCCGCTCCCACGCCCCCGAGGCGTGCGCCTTGGAGGCGGCGCTCGGGTCGATGGCGGCGTGCGGCGGCGTCCACTCCCGCTCCACGACGTCCAGCTCCAGCCGTCCCTCCGTGCCGTTGAAGGCCACGCGGTAGCCCTCCCAGGGGGCGTGGGCGTGCAGCGAGTACGTCATGATCGCGCGGTTGGTGTAGCGCACGAGCACGGACATGTTGTCGTCGATCGTGACGCCCTCGCCGAAGACGTCCTGGTCGCGGATGTAGCCGTCCTCGTGCTCGGCGTCGAGATAGAGGCTCCTGAGCCGGGGGTCGGCGGAGATGTCCAGGATGAACGGGTCGGTGCCGAGGCCGGGTGCGCCCTGCCCGCGTTCAGGGCGCGGGTCGAGCCCGCGGTTCCTGGCGTTCTCTGCGCCGTAGAAGCGCAGGTCGGTCTGGGCGAAGACGAGCTCGGGCGCCGCCCCCAGCCACCAGTTGACCAGGTCGAAGTGGTGGGTGGACTTGTGCACGAGCAGGCCGCCCGAGCTGTCCCTGTCGCGGTGCCAGCGGCGGAAGTAGTCGGCGCCGTGGATCGTGTCGAGCGTCCACTCGAAGTGCACGGAGGTGACCTCGCCGATCGCGCCGTCCATGAGGATGCGGCGCACGGCGGAGTTGCGCGGCGAGTAGCGGTAGTTGAAGGTGACGATCAGTCTGCCGCTGCTGCGCTCGGCCGACGCCGCGATGGCCGCGCACCCCTCGGCGTCGGTGGTGAGCGGCTTCTCGACGATGACGTCCTTGCCGGCGTCGAGCGCCGCGCACACGTAGCGGGCGTGCGCGGCGTCGACGGTGGTGACGATGACCGCGTCGGCGAGCTCGAGCGCCTTGCCGAACTCATCGGGGGCGAAACGCGGCACCTGGGCACCGATCCGCTCGGCGTAGTAGTCCATGCGGGTGCGGTTCGTGTCGCACAGGGCGACGATGGTGCCGGCGTCGCGCCACTCTCCGAGCAGCGCGTCGACGTACATCTGCGCGCGGTGCCCGAGCCCGACGAACGCGTACTTCATGTCTCTCCTTTGATGCGAAGGATCAGCCCGCGATGGAGGCGTTGGCCTCGGTCAGGAACTTCTGTGCGGCGTCGTCGGGCGTCATCCTGCCGAACAGGACCTCCTCCGAGTACCGCGTCAGGATGTCTTCCATGGCGCTGGCACCCTTGGGCGGCGCGGCCGGCGGGTCCGACAGCTCGCTCCTGACCTCGTCGATGAAGTCGAGCGTCTTGATGTCGGTGGGCGGCAGCTTGTCCTTGACCGCCGCCAGCACCTTGGAGCTGGCCGGCAGGCCGCGGTCGCTCAGGATGATCTCGCCCGCCTCGGGGTCGTTGATCATGTAGTCGATGAACTTGGCGGCCTCGGCCGGGTGCTCGCTCTTCGACGAGGCGGTGTAGAGCATCGCCGGCTGCAGGAACATGCCGCCGGTGGTGGCGCCCTCCGCCTTCGGCATGCGCAGCAGGCTGACGTCCTGGCCCGACGCCTTGTTGATGGCGCCGAGCTGGTTGCTCCACCACATGCCCATCGCGCCGGTGTTGGTGCCGAGCAGCGACTGGTCCACGCTCTGGGCGCCGATCTCGACGCTCTTGGCGGCGTCGGGGGTGCCCTTGGTCTTGATCAGCGTCTGCATGTTCGACCACCACGCCTTGAGCGTGTCGGGCGAGATGCCGAGCTTGTTGCCCTGATAGAACTTCTCGCCGCGCTGCGCGGCGAAGATCTCCAGATAACCGGGGTTGAAGCTCTGCTGCGTGCCGAAGACCTTGCCGCCGCTCTCGGCGGTGATCTTCGACGCCAGGTCGACGTAGTCCTCCCAGGTCCACTTGGTGTCGTCGGGCAGCTTCTGCCCGTTCTTCTCGACCAGGTCCGGGTTGACCACCAGGCTGAAGGCGTTGACGCCGGTGGGGATGGCGTACTGCTTGCCGTCGATGGCGCCGGTGGTCAGCACCTTGGCGTCGATGTCGGCGGTGTTGACCTTGCCCGCGAGGTCGGCCAGCGCACCGCGCTCGGCGTATTCGCGCAGGCCGCGGATCTCGATGGTGATGACGTCGGGCGCGTCGTTGCCCGCGACCTTGGTGGCCAGCGTCTCGTAGTAGCTGCCGAAGTCGGAGAACTCGCCCTCGATGTCGATGTTCGGGTTCTTCGCCTCGAACTTCTTGATCGCCTCTTCGGTCATCTTCTGCCGCGCGTCGCTGCCCCAGTAGGAGAAGCGCACCTTGACCTTGCCATCAGCGCTCTCGCCGCCGCTGTCACTGCCGCAGGCCGCGGTGACCGCCAGCACAGCGGTGGCGAGCAGGGCCGCCGACCACATCTTCTTGCCAGAGCTCACGGCTCTTCCTCCTAGGGGTCATCTGGGTTGGGGGGTAGGGGGAACTACTTCAGTCCCGTGGTGGCGACACCACGGATCAGGTATTTCTGCCCGGCCAGGAAAAATCCGAAGATCGGGCCGAGCGCGATGATCGACATGGCGAACATAGGTCCCCAGGAGGACTCACCACTAGAGTCCAGGAACGTCCGCAACGCGACTGGGACAGTGAAGTTATCCGGGTTGTTCAGATAGAGCAGCTGGCTGAGGAAGTCGTTCCACGTCCAGATGAACGTGAAGATCGCGGTGGTGGCCAGGGCGGGCAGGGAGAGCGGCATGACGACCCTGATGAAGATGCGCCAGTAGCCGGCGCCGTCGATCTCGGCCGCCTCGTCCAGCTCTCTCGGCAGGGTGCGGATGAACTGCACCATGAGGAAGATGAAGAACGCGTCGGTGGCCAGCACCTTCGGCATGACCAGCGGCCAGATCGTGTTGATCAGGTCGAGCTCGGAGAACATGATGTACTGCGGCACGATCACCACGTGGTGCGGCAACATGATCGTGCCCAGCATGATCGCGAACCAGAGCCGCTTCAGCGGGAAGTTGAGCCGGGCGAAGGCGTAGGCGGCCAGCGAGCAGGCCACCAGGTTCGCCACCACCGACAGCCCGGTGATGAGCGCCGAGTTCCACAGGTAGTAGCCGAAGGGATGCTTCAGCGCGGTCCAGCCCTCGGTGTAGTTCTCCAGCGTGATCGTGCTCGGCAGCAGGCCGGGCTGCCGGAAGATGAGCTCCTCCGGCTTGAGCGAGCTGGAGACCATCCAGAGCAGCGGATAGAGCATGATCACGCCGAAGCCGATCAGCAGGATGTGCTTGACCACCCGTCCGCCCTTGAGCGGGCGGAACAGCACCGGAACCGGCCTACTTGGTGTCGCCATAGAAGACCCAATACTTGGAAGCGAGGAAGTTCACCCCGGTCAGCCCGGCGATGATGAGCAGCAGGACCCACGCCATCGCGGCCGCGTAGCCCATGTCGTAGTCCCTGAATCCGTTCAGGTAGAGGTAGAGCGTGTAGAAGAGCGTCGAGTCGGCGGGACCACCGGTGCCGTTGCTCACGATGAACGACTGCGTGAACGACTGGAACGACTTGATGATCTCCAGCACGAGGTTGAAGAAGATGATCGGCGTCAGCAGCGGCAGCGTGATCGACCTGAACTGCCGCAGCGGGCCGGCGCCGTCGACCGCGGCGGCCTCGTAGTAGCTGCTGGGGATCTGCCGGAGCCCGGCCAGAAAGATGATCATGGGGGCGCCGAACGTCCACACGTGCAGGATGATCAGCGTGCCGAGCGCGTAGTCGGGGTGGCCGACCCAGCCGGGCCCCTCGATGCCGAAGGCTCCGAGCAGCGCGTTGACCAGGCCGTCGGCGCCGAACACCTTGCGCCAGAGGATCGCGATCGCGACGCTGCCGCCGAGCAGCGAGGGCAGGTAGAAGATCGAGCGGTAGATCGCCAGTCCGCGCAGCCCCCGGTCGAGCACCAGGGCCAGCGCGAGCGCGAAGGCGAGTTGCAGCGGCACCGAGACGACCACGTAGATGGTGGTGACCTTGAGCGAGTTGATGTACCGCGGGTCCTCGGTGAACATCTTGACGTAGTTGTCGAAGCCGATCCACTCGGCCTCCTGCAAGAGGCTGTAGTCGGTGAACGACAGGTAGAGCGAGGCGAGGATCGGGCCGATCGTGATGACGAGCAGGCCGGCGAACCAGGGGGCCAGGAAGAGATAGGCGGCCCGCGCCTCACGGCGGGAGCGTTTCGTGGAGCGGTGTCCGCCGCCACGCGCGGGTTCGGTCACCGCCTCCAGGGGCTTCACCGCCACCGAGTCAGCCATGACGGAACTCACTCGTCATTACGAACCTTCCGGCGAGATTGTACTGGATAGCGCTTTCCTATAGCTGGCGGGAAAGTTGCGTCAACCCTTTGCAGCCGTTACCTGGCCGTTACCGATATATCGTTGACACGTTTCCCCTGCTGAACGAACTGGCCCGAGGAGAAGTCAGATGAATTTGGCCCTCGTTTAGTACAACCGTTTGCAGCTCTCCGCTAGCGCGGAGGCGCCGTGGAGTCCCTGACGACCAGTCGGGTCTCCAACGAGGTGGTGGCGCTCACCTCCTGGATGAGCAGGTCGACCGCCAGCCGCCCCGCCGCGGCGGTGGGCATGGCGACCGTGGTGAGTTTGGGACGGTTCAGCCGTCCTGGAACGATATCGTCGATCCCCACGACGCTCACGTCCGCGGGAACGCTCAGCCCGAGATCCCCGAGGCCCTCGATGAGCCCGATCGCCACCAGGTCGTTGTAGGCGAGCACGCCGGTCACCCCCGCGTCGCGCACCCGGCCCGCGGTGGCGAAGCCGCCCCGCTCGGTGGGCGCGTTGGGGCCGATGACGGTGAGTTCCACGTCCGGCACCCGCTCGGCGGCGGCGCGGATCTCCGCGCTCGTCCACGAGCCCGCCGGCCCCGACACCAGCGCCACCCGGCGGTGCCCGAGCCCGGCCAGATGCTCGACGGCCAGCCGGGCGCCGTGGCCGACGTCCATCAGCACGGTGGCTGCTCCCCGCAGCCGCCGGTTGATCACCACGAACGGCACCCGTTCCGCCAGCCGCTCCAGCGCCTTGTTGGACGAGCGCGGACTGCACAGCACCACCCCGTCCACCTGCTTGCTGAACGCCTGCACCAGCTCTTCCTCGGCGGCCGGCTCCTCGTCGGTGTCGGCCACGAACAGGTGGTAGTCGCGCTGCCTGGCGGCCGCGTGGGCGGCCTTGATCAGCGGCGGGAAGAACGGGTTGGCGATGTCGGCCACGATCAGGCCGAAATTGTGGGTGCGCCCGGTCGTGAGCGCCCTGGCCGCCCGGTTGGGCCGGTATCCGAGCTCCTCGGCCACCGTCAGCACCCTGGTGCGGGTGGCGGCGTTCACCATGTGCGGCGCGGAGAACGTCCGCGACACGGTCGATACATGCACACCGGAGGCCCGGGCCACATCACGAATCGTCACAGTCACAAATGCACACCCTAACGCAACCGCTTGCAGAGGCCATGGGGCAGATGAAAGCGCTTGCTGTACCATCCCGGAGGCACAGCAGCCGGAAAGCCCCAGCTAGACCGCAGGTCCGGAAATCACCTCTTGACGCCCCGGCCCTCCTGACACAAAGGTTTAGTGCAACTGTTTGCAGTCTTGAAGGAGCCCCTCACGGTGAGCAGAGTCCTCGTCACCGGAAGCGCAGGACGCCTCGGCCGCAGCGTGGTCAGCACGCTGGCGGCGGCCGGGCACGAGGTCATCGGCGTGGACCACGCCCCAGGAACCCCGGATGAGGCCGCCGCCACCTTACCCGCCGACCTCACCGACACGGGAGAGGCGTTCGAGACGATCGCCAGGTTCCGGCCGGAGACGGTGATCCATCTGGCCGCGATCGCCACGCCGTTCAGCCGGCCCGAGTCGGTGATCTTCAAGGTCAACACCCAGCTGGCGTTCAACATCTGCGAGGCGTCCGTGGCGCTCGGCGTGGCCGGCGTGGTCCTCGCCAGCAGCCCCACCGTGCTCGGCTACGGCGCCCCCGGCGGCTGGGCGCCGGCGTACCTGCCGATCGACGAGGAACACCCGGTGCGGCCGTGGAACGCCTACAACCTGTCCAAGGTGGCGGCCGAGCAGACCATGAAGGCGTTCGCCGTGGCCGGGACGACGAAGCTCGCGGCGGTCCGGCCGTGCTTCGTCATCCCGCCCGAGGAGTGGGCGGGCGCGCCGACCCAGTCGGGGCACACCGTCAAGGAACGGCTGGACCGGCCCGAGCTCGCCGGCGTCTCGCTGTTCAACTACATCGACTCCCGCGACGCCGCCGACATGATCGCCGTGCTCGCCCAGGCGCTGCCCGAGCTGCCGAACGGCGAGATCTTCTTCGCCGGCGCCGCCGACGCGCTGGCCAGGAAGCCGCTGGCCGAGCTGCTCCCCCAGGCCGTGCCCGGCACCGAGCAGCTCGCCGCCGGGCTCACCGGCACCACCCCCGCCTTCTCGACCACCAAGGCAGAGCGCCTGCTCGGCTGGCAGCCGAAGCGGAGCTGGCGCACCGAACTCAAGGACGTCTGAATGAAACTCAGCGGTGTGCTGTTCTTCCCCGTCACCCCGTTCGACGCCGGCGGCGGCCTGGCCGAGGAGGTGCTGGCCGAGCACATCTCCCAGCGCATGGAGCACGGCCCTGGCGCCGTCTTCGCGGCCTGCGGCACCGGCGAGTTCTCCGCCCTGTCGGAGGCCGAGCACGCCCGCGTGGTGCGGGTCGCGGCCGAGGCCGTGGGCGGCAGGGCGCCGGTGTTCGCGGGCGCGGGCGGCCCGCTGGGCGCGGCGCTGAACCAGGCGCGGGCCGCCAGGGACGCGGGCGCGGACGGGCTGCTGCTCATGCCTCCCTACCTGGCGCAGGGGCCGGGGCACGGCTACACCGCGTACGTGTCGGCGATCGCCTCCGTGCTGCCGGTGGTCATCTACCAGCGGGGCACGGTCGCGCTGGAGCCCGACACCGTGGTCGAGCTGGCCGGGATCCCCGGCGTGATCGGGCTGAAGGACGGCCTGGGCGACATCGACAGGATGCAGCGCACCGTGCTGGCCGTGCGCGAGCGGTTCCCCGAATTCCTGTTCTTCAACGGGCTGCCGACGGCCGAGCTGACCATGCCCGCCTACCGGGGCATCGGCGTGGAGCTCTACTCCAGCGCGGTGTTCGCGTTCGCGCCGGAGATCGCCACGGCCTACCTGAATGGCGAGGAGCGGCTGCTGACGGAGTTCTACGCCCCCCTCGTGCGGCTGCGCGGCAAGGTCCCCGGCTACCCGGTCGCGCTGGTCAAGGCGGGTGTCCGGCTGCGCGGCCTCGACGTGGGCGGCGTACGCCCGCCGCTGGTGGACGTCACCGGCGAGCACCTGGAGGAACTGGAGGCGCTGATCAAGACCGGTCTCGAACGGGCGGCGTCATGACCGTCGCCGACCTGCGTACGGAGCTGCGCAGCGTCCCGCTCCCCCGCCCCTGGGGAGCGGACGTGCCGTTCAACCACGTGATCGTCACGCACGTCACGCTGGCGGACGGGCGCACCGGCAGCGGGTTCTCGTGGACGCCGCAGATCGGCGCGCACGCCGTCAAGGCGCTGCTCGACCACGACCTGCGCGAGGCGCTGATCGGCCTCGACCCGCACCCCGAGGTGGTCTGGGACCGGCTCTGGCGGCACCTGCGGGAGGCGGGCCCCGGCGGCGTCACCACCGTCGCGCTGGCCGGGGTCGACCTGGCGCTGTGGGACCTGCGCTGCGGCGAGCGCGACCTGGCCGGCGTGCTCGGGCGGCGGCGCGACGAGGTCCCGGCCTACGGCAGCGGCGTCAACCTGCACTACTCGCTGGAGGAGCTGGTCGCGCAGGCCCGCCGCTGGGTGGCGGCCGGCCACCGGGGCGTCAAGATCAAGGTGGGCCGCCCCGACCTGGCCGAGGACGTGGCCAGGGTGGCCGCGGTCCGCGAGGTGATCGGCCCCGACCGGCTGCTGATGATCGACGCCAACCAGCGGTGGGACCTGCACAGGGCGCGGCGGGCCCTCGCCGCGCTGCGCGCGTTCGACCTGCACTGGATCGAGGAGCCGCTGCCCGCCGACGACGTGGCCGCGCACGTGGAGCTGCGCCGCTCCACCGACGTGCCGGTCGCCGTCGGCGAGAACGTCTACACCACGTACGGCTTCCGCGACCTGCTGGCGGCCGGGGCCTGCGACGTCGTCCAGCCGAACGTGGCGCGGGTCGGCGGCATCACGCCGTTCCTGCGGATCGTGGAGCTGGCCAGGACGTACGACGTGCCGGTCCATCCGCACCTGCTGAGCGAGATGTCGGGGCAGCTGGCGCTGGCCCTGCCGCTGCCCGCCATGGTGGAGGACGTGGAGGACGCCTCGTTCGCCGCCCTCGGGCTGCTGGACGAGCCGTACCCGGTGGAGGTCTCCGGCGGTGTGCTCCGCGCGGGCGCGCACGCCGGGCTCGGCCTGAGGTGGTCGTGATGACGCCGGCGAGGGTCGTGCTGGCCGGGGTCCACGGGCACGGGCAGCACCATCTGCGGCAGCTTCACCTGCTGTCCGAGTCCGGTGTGGTCGAGCTGGCCGGGATCTGCGACGTGCGCCCGGTGGAGGTGGACTTCGGCACGCCCCTGCAGTCGCCCGACCTGCGTGAGCTGATCGCCAAGACCGGCGCGCAGATCACGATCATCTGCACGCCCATCCACACCCACGCCGACCTCGCGGTGACCGCGCTGCACGCGGGCTCGCACGTGCTGCTGGAGAAGCCGCCGGCGGCGACGCCCGAGGCGCACGCGAGGATCGCCGCGGCCGTGGCGGAGACGGGCCTGGCCTGTCAGGTCGGCTTCCAGTCGCTCGGCTCGGCGGCGATCCCGGCGCTGCGCGAGCTGATCGCCGGCGGCGCCCTCGGGCGGGTGCGCGGCATCGGCGGCGCGGGCGCCTGGGAGCGCCCGGTCTCCTACTTCACCCGTTCCGCCTGGTCGGGCAGGCGCCGCCTCGACGGCGTCGACGTGGTGGACGGCGCGCTCACCAACCCGTTCGCGCACGCCGTGGCCACCGCGCTGGCCCTGGTGGACGGCCCGATCGCGGAGATCGAGACCGAGCTCTACCGCGCCAACACGATCGAGTCCGACGACACGTCGTGCGTGCGGATCCGCATGGACGACGGTCTCGTGCTCACCGTCGCGGTGTCGTTGTGCGCGCCGGAGCGGCACGAGCCGTACCTGGTCGTGCACGGCGACGCGGGCCGGGCCACGCTCGTCTACACGCAGGACAGCGTCAAGGTGGAGCTGCCGGACGGCACGGTCACGACCACCGTGTACGACCGCACCGACCTGCTGGACAACCTCCTCGACCACGTACGCACGGGCGCCGCCCTGCTGGTCCCGCTGGAGCGTACGGAGCGGTTCACGCAGGTGCTGGACGCGGTGCGGCTGGCTCCCGAGCCGCTGCCGATCCCCGTCCGGCACCAGGAACTGGAGCGGGACGGCCTGGGCCAGGTCGCGCGCCGGGTCCTGCCGGGCATCGCCGGCGTGACCTCCCGCAGCGCCGAGCGGCTGGCGCTCTACTCGGAGCTGGACGTGCCGTGGGCCCGGGTGGAGCTGCTGGCCGGCGACCGCCGCGTGGCCCGTTACGAGACGCGGCCCGACCTGCCGGCCACCGACTCGCCCCGCCCCTACCTGTACGACGTGCGCACGCTGGGCGGCGTCGAGGTGACCGAGGTCAGGCCCGCGGACCACGTCCACCACCTCGGTGCCGGCGTGGCCGTCGCGGACCTCGGCGGGGCGAACTTCTGGGGCGGCCGCACCTACGTCAGGGACCAGGGGCCCACCTGGCTCGACGACCACGGCGTCCAGCGGCACGTGGCGTTCCCCCGGCTGGACGACGGCGGTTTCGCCGAACAGCTGGAGTGGATCGGGCCCGGCGGCGGGCTGATGGCCCGCGAGGAGCGCACGGTCACCGTACGCCCGATCCGGGAGGACGCCTGGGCGCTGGACTTCGCGTTCACGCTGACCAACCTCACCGGAGCGCCGCTGGAGATCAACAGTTCGGCCACCAAGGGCCGCGCGGGCGCCGGCTACGGCGGTTTCTTCTGGCGTGCGCCCGGAACCTCGACCGCCCGGACGACCCTTCCGGGGGACGAACGGGCGGTGCACGGCAGCCGCGACCGCTGGGTCGCCCTGTCCGGCACCGACCCGGCGGGGCGGGACTGGACGCTGGTGTTCGTGCAGGACGGCGACGACCCCTGGTTCGTGCGCGTCGAGGAGTATCCGGGGGTGGGCCAGGCCCTGGCGTGGGACCGGCCGCTGCTCGTCGAGGACACGCTGACCAGGCGGGTCGTCACCGCGGTGGTGGACGGCCGGCTCGGCCGCGCGGATGCCGCCGCCCTGGCCGCCGAGGTGGGAGGCTGAACGCGCCCATGGCGGGCCACCCTAGTCGTGGTCGCGGCCTGAGCTGGATCTGAGCAGCCTCAGCGCGCCCCTCGACAGGGCCACCAGGATGTCGGCCGCCTCGTCGAGGTCGGGGTAGCGGCCCTCCAGGTGGCCGATGGCCAGGGCGTTGGTGGCGGCGTTGATGCCGTCGGCGATCATCTCCAGCCGCCGCCTGTCGTGCTCGTCGTCGGCGGTGTAGCCGAGGGCGGCCAGGTCGGCGGCGTGGTGCTCGCGGTAGACGGCGGCGCTCTCCGTGGCGAAGTCGCGCAGCGAGGACGAAGGGTCGTGGCGGGCCCGCAGCTGGATGCGCAGCAGCTCGGGGTGGCGGCAGCTGGCCTCCAGCGGGATGCGGAAGGTGTCGCGGTGGCGTTCGAGGTCGCCGGGGGCCTCGCGGGCGGCGCGGCGGGCCTCGCGCATGGAGTCGCGCAGCCGCCGGCCGCCCTCCTCGGCGAGCGCCCGCAGCAGGTCCTGCATGTCCTTGAAGTGCACGTAGAAGCTCGACTGCGCGATGCCGGCGGCCTTGGCGACCTTGACGGTGGTCAGCCCGGCCTCGCCCTCCTCGTCGAGGATCGCCAGCGCGGCCTTGATCAGCCTGCGCCGGGTCAGGTCTTTCGCCTCGCTCCTGCTGAGCGGTGTGCTCGTCATCGGTGCTCCCTCCCCTCCCGTAACGATTCTCCCGCGGCTCTTGTGCGCAATTTCACCGATAGTACTATCGGTGAAATTGCTCTCGGGGGCTTACCGGTAGGAGCGTGGATGAAACGCTGGAGGATGCTGGCCGCGTTGCTGCTGGTGGCGGCGGTGCTGCCGGCGTGCAGCGGGCAACGCCCCGTCGCCACCCCGCAGGCGGGCGCGTCCGGACCCGTCCAGGGCGGGCGCCTGGTGTACGGGCTGAGCGCGGACGCCAACGGGTTCAACCCCGTCACCGACCAGTTCGCCGGGCAGAGCTACAGCATGGCCGGCACGATCATCGAGACCCTGACGGCCGTCGACGCCAACGGCGACTGGAAACCGAACCTGGCCGAATCGCTCACCCCCAACGAGGCGCACGACGAGTGGACGATCAAAGTCAGGGAGGGGATCTCGTTCTCCGACGGCCTCGCCCTGACCGGCGACGTCGTCAAGGCCAACCTGGAGGCGCAGAAGGCCTCCCCGCTCAACGCCGCCGTGCTGGCGCCGGTCAAGGCGATCGAGTCGGCCGGCCCGATGACGGTCAAGGTCGTGCTCAAGCAGCCGTGGGTGGCCTTCCCCTACTACCTGGACGCCCAGGTCGGCATGATCGTGCCGCCCGCCTCGCTCAAGGACCCCAAGGCGGCCAGCCTGAAACCGGTGGGCACGGGCCCGTTCCTGTTCAAGGAGTACGTGCCGGACAACCGCATGGTCGTCACACGCAACCCGCGCTACTGGCGGCAGGGGCTGCCCTACCTCGACGAGATCGAGTTCCGCATCCTGCCCGACAGCCAGACCCGCGCCCAGACGCTCGACGCCAGCGGCATCGACGCCATGGGCACCTCACGCGACGAGGACCTCACCAAGTACGGCGCCCAGAAGGACGCCTACACCGTCCAGCGGTCGGGGGGCATGGCCGTGGCCGAGTACATGTTCATGCTCAACACCACCGTGCCCCCGCTCGACGACCTGCGCGTCCGCAAGGCGCTCGCCCACGCCACCGACCGCGAGACCGTCATCTCGACCCTGCGCGGCGGGATGACCGAGCCGGCCGACGGCCCGTGGACGAAGGATTCCAAGTGGTACGCCGAGGGCGGCGGCTACCCCGCCTACGATCCGGCCAAAGCCGCCGCGCTGGTCAAGGAGGTGGAGGCAGAGAAGGGCCCCATCCGCTTCGAGATGATCTCGACGCCCGACCCGAACACCATGCAGGGCATCGAGCTGGCCCAGGACATGTGGCGCAAGGCCGGCATCGAGGTCACCATCAAGCAGGCGGACCAGGCCGACCTGATCAACCGCGCCGTCACCGGCAACTACGCGGCCACCGTGTGGACCCAGTTCTCCTCCCCCGACCCCGACGGCGAGTACATCTGGATGCACCAGGCCTACTCCCAGCCCGTCGGCAAGGTGTCGCTCAACTTCTCCCGTTTCAAGGACAAGCAGCTCAGCGACGCCTTCGACGTCGGACGCACCAACCCGGACGAGGCCGCGCGCAAGAAGGCGTACGCGACCGTGCAGCGGCGGCTGCGCGAGCTGGTGCCGTACGTGTTCGTCGACCACCTGAACACCGGGGCCATCGTGGCGCGCACGAAGGTGCACGGCATCGGCGAGCACCGGCTGCCCGACGGCGAGCCGGGCCTGCCGCTGACCGGGTCGCCCATCCCCTACCACCCGTTCGCGCAGCTCTGGGTCGACGCGCAGTGATCGTCGTCCACCGGCTGGTCCGGCTCGTCGTCGTCCTGCTCGTCGTGACCTTCCTGTCGTACGCGCTGCTCGACCTGCTGCCCGGCGACCCGGTCACGCAGATCCTCGGCCTGTCGGCGACCGAGGAGGCCCGCGCGCAGGTACGCCAGGACCTCGGGCTGGACCAGCCGCTGCTGGTGCGCTATCTCGGCTGGCTCGGCGGGCTCATCACCGGCGACTTCGGCGAGTCGTACATCACCCGGATGCCCGTCGCGAGCGAGCTGGCCGAGCGGCTGCCCGTCACCCTGGAGCTGCTGGTCGCGGCGCAGATCATCGCGCTGGGCCTGGCGATCCCCGTGGGCGTGGCCGCCGCCCGCCGCGCCGGCCGGGCCCTGGACCAGGTGCTCACCGCGCTCAGCTTCGCGCTGCTGTCGACCCCGGTCTTCGTGCTGGGCGTGCTGCTCATCCTCGTCTTCGCCGTCACCTGGCAGGTCGTGCCGGCCACCGGCTGGACCCCGATCTCGCTCGACCTGGGCTGGAACCTGACCTCGGTGATCCTGCCGGCGATCACGCTCGGCTGCGGGCAGCTCGCCGTCTACGCGCGGCTGCTGCGTACGGACCTGATCGCCACCCTCCAGGAGGACTACATCACGCTGGCCCGCGCGCGCGGCCTGTCGCCGCGCCGCATCCTGTGGCGGCACGCGCTGCGCCCGTCGGCCATCTCCCTGATCACCGCGGTCGGGCTCAACCTGGGCGCGCTCATCGGCGGCACAGTGATCATCGAGACCCTCTTCGGCCTGCCCGGCGTCGGGCGGCTCATCGTCGACTCCATCTTTTCCCGCGACTACCTGACGGTGCAGGGAGGCGTCGTGCTGATCTCGGTCGGCTACGTGGCGGTCAACTTCGCGGTGGACCTGGTGTACGCCGCCGTCGATCCCAGGATCCGGCGTGCGTAGCCGGTGGAGGGGCCGGCTGGGGTGGGGGTTCTGGGCCGCCACCGGCTGGATCGGGCTGGTGCTGCTGGCCGCCGTCCTGGCCGACGTGCTGCCGCTGGCCCGCTACGACGAGACGCTGGCCGGGCCGCCGCGCTCGGGGCCGGGCGCCGCGCACCCGTTCGGCACCGACGGACTCGGCCGTGACGTGCTCAGCAGGGTCGTGCACGGCGCCCGCGTCTCGCTCGGCGTGGGCGTCGGGGCGGTGCTGCTCGGCCTCGGCATCGGCGCGCCGCTGGGCATCCTCGCCGGCTACCGCCGCCGCGCCACCGACGCGGTCATCATGGCGGTCAACGACGTGGCGCAGGCCTTCCCCGCGCTGGTGTTCGCGCTGGCCGTGGTGGCCTTCGCCGGGGCGAACCTGCGCAACGTGCTCATCGTCCTCGGCGTGCTCGGCGTGCCGTCCTGGGTCAGGCTCGTCAGGGGCGCCACGCTGACCTACGCCGAGCGCGAGTTCGTGCTGGCCGCCCGCGTGCTCGGCACCCGCGACCGGCGCATCCTGTGGCGGGAGATCGTGCCGAACGTGGCCGTGCCCGCGGCGTCGTACGCGTTCATCGGGATGGCCGTGGTCGTGGTCGCCGAGGGCAGCCTCGCCTTCCTCGGCCTGTCCGTCCAGGCGCCCACCCCCACCTGGGGCGGGCTGATCAACGAGGGCCGCACGCTGCTGGACAGCGCGCCGCACGTGGTGCTGGCGCCCTCCCTGGTGATGTTCCTGACCGTGCTCTCGTTCAACCTGGTGGGTGACCGGCTCAGGTCACTGACGGACGTACGGGAGAGCGGCCTTGAGCCGGTGCGCCAGGCGGCCGCCGCCCCTTCCGCCGCGCACGAGGTGCGCGCCGACTGCCTGCTGCAGGCCGAGGACCTTCGTACGCACTTCGTCACCCCGCGCGGCGTCGTCAAGGCCGTGGACGGCGTCTCCTTCACCCTGCGGCGCGGCCGTACGCTGGCCGTCGTCGGCGAGTCGGGCTCCGGCAAGTCGATGCTGATCCGCTCGATCCTCGGCCTGCTGCCCGGCTCGTCCGTCAGGAGAGGCCACGTCTACCTGTCCGGCGAGGACCTGACCGGCTACAGCCCCGCCCGGATGCGCTCGGTGCTCGGGCGGCGGCTCGGGACCGTGTTCCAGGATCCGATGACGGCGCTGAACCCCGTACGCACGATCGGCACCCAGGTGACCGAGCCGCTGCGGGTGCATCTCGGCATGAACCGCCGGCAGGCCCGCGCCGAGGCCGCGCGGCTGCTGGCCTCCGTCGGCATCCCCGACCCCGAGCGCACGCTGCGCCGCTACCCGCACCAGCTGTCCGGCGGGATGCGGCAGCGGGTGACGATCGCGATGGCGCTGTCGTGCGGGCCGGACGTGCTGTTCGCCGACGAGCCGACGACCGCGCTCGACGTCACCATCCAGGACCAGGTGCTGCGGCTGCTGCACCGGCTGCGCGAGGAGCGGGACATGGCGGTGGTGCTGGTCAGCCACGACCTGTCGGTGGTGGCCCGGTGGGCGGACGAGGTGATCGTGATGTACGCGGGCAAGGTCGTGGAGCGGGGCCCGGCGGCGGAGGTGTTCGCCCGGCCCCGGATGCCCTACACGGAGGCGCTGCTGCAGGCCGCTCCCAAGCTGACCGACCCGGTGCACCACCGGCTGCGCGTCATCCCCGGCCGGCCGCCCGACCTGGTGGACCTGCCGGGCGGGTGCGCCTTCCAGCCGCGCTGCCCGTACGCGCGGGAGCGCTGCGCGAAGGAGGCGCCGCCGCTGACCGGCTCCTACGCCTGCTGGTACCCGCGCGAGCACGCGCAGGCTCTCAAGGAAGGGGTGGACAGCGGTGGCCGGTAGCGGAGACGCGCACCTGCGTCCCCGTGACGAGGTGCTGCTGCGGGTGGAGGATCTGGTCGTGGAGTTCCCCGCCGGGCGCGGCCGTACCGTACGGGCGGTCTCCGGCGTGAGCTTCGACCTGGCGCGCGGCGAGACGCTCGGGATCGTCGGCGAGTCCGGCTGCGGCAAGTCGAGCGCCGCCAGGGCGCTCATCCAGCTCCCGCCTCCGCGCTCCGGCTCAGTCCGGCTCGACGGGCAGGAGCTGACCGCGCTGCGCGGCGAGGCGCTGCGCAGGACCCGCCGCCGCCTCCAGATGATCTTCCAGGACCCCATCTCGTCCCTGAACCCGCGCCGCCGCGTCCGCGAGATCGTCGGGGAGGGCCCCCGCGTGTGGGGCCTGCCCGGCGACCGGGTGGACGAGGTCCTGGAGGCGGTCGGCCTCGATCCGGAGGCGGCGGCGGTGCGCAGGCCGCACGAGTTCTCCGGCGGCCAGTGCCAGCGCATCTCCATCGCCAGGGCACTCATCCTCGATCCCGAGGTGGTGATCTGCGACGAGCCCGTGTCGGCGCTGGACGTCTCGGTGCAGGCGCAGATCCTCGGCCTGCTGGAGGACCTCAAGGACCGCTACCGGCTCACGCTCGTGTTCATCGCGCACGACCTGGCCGTGGTGAAGAACGTCAGTGACCGCATCATGGTGATGTACCTGGGCAAGGTGTGCGAACTGGCGCCGAGCGCCGAGCTGATCTCCCGGCCCGCCCACCCGTACACGCGGGCGCTCATCGCCTCCATCCCCGGCGGCGGCCTGGACCTCCCGGCGGCCGACACCCTGATCAGCGGCGAACCGCCGTCGCCCGTCGACCCGCCGAGCGGGTGCCGTTTCCGTACGCGATGCCCGCGCGCGTCCGCCAGGTGCGCCGAGGAGGAGCCCCGGATCCGGCAGGTCGGCGACGACCACTGGCTCGCCTGCCACCACCCTGCCTGACTGACCGGAAACACCGTAAGGAGCAGCATGGCCATCGACTTCACCCTCGCACCCGAGCACGAGGAGATCCGCAAGCGGGTCCGCGCCTTCATCCAGGGCACCGTCGCGCCCGCCATGGAGGAACTGGAGGAGGGCGACCGCGACGCCTACCTCCGCACGATCTTCCACCTGCGTTCCCTGGCCAGGGCCGAGGGGCTGTGGCTGCCGCACATGCCGAAGGAGTGGGGCGGCATGGGCCTCGGCCACGTCGAGCTGGCCATGGTGCAGTCGGAGGCGGCCAAGATCCGCATCGGCCCGTGGGTGCTCAACTGCCAGGCCCCCGACGAGGGCAACATGCACACGCTGCTGCACTGGGCGAGCGACGAGCAGAAGGAGAAGTACCTCCGGCCCCTCCTGGAGGGCACCAAGATGTCATGCTTCGCCATGACCGAGCCGGAGGTCGCGGGCTCCGATCCCACCCTGATCCAGACAACCGCCGTACGCGACGGCGACGAGTGGGTCATCAACGGCCACAAATGGTTCATCTCCAACGCCCGCCGGGCCAACTTCGCCATCCTCATCGCGAGGACCGAGCAGGACGTGCCCGAGGGCTCGCGCGGCGCCAACACCGCCTTCCTCGTCGACCTGCCCGACCCCGGCTGGAACGACGTACGCGAGGTCGAGACGATGCACGGCTCGACCGGCCACAGCGAGATCCTCATCGAGGACCTGCGGCTGCCCGACAGCCAGATCCTCGGCGGCCGGGGCAACGGCCACCGCCTCGGCCAGTACCGCCTGGGCCCGGCCAGGCTCGCCCACTGCATGCGCTGGATCTCGCAGGCGGAGACGGCCCTCGACATGATGGTCGGCCGCGCGCTCACCCGCTACAGCCACGGCTCCCTGCTGGCCGAGAAGCAGGGCATCCAGTGGCTCATCGCCGACTCGGCCATGGAGCTCTACCAGTGCAAACTCATGGTGCTGCACGCCGCCTCGAAGATCGACAAGGGCGAGGACTTCCGCACCGAGGTCTCGATGGCCAAACACTTCGTCGCGGGCAGCCTCAACCGCATCATCGACCGGGCCATCCAGGTGCACGGGGCGCTCGGCTACTCGACGGACACGCCGCTGGCGCACATGTTCCAGCACGCCCGCTGGGCCCGCTTCGCCGACGGCGCCGACGAGATCCACCAGATGCGCATCGCCGAACGCACCATCGCCGCCTACCAGGCCACCGGCTCCACCGCCTCCGCCACCGGCGACCTGCCCCTCTAGCGTCGACAGAATTTTCCCTACATTGAACCTATTTCAGCCTCACGGGGCCTGCTGGGCTCGGAATGCACGCCTTGATCCCCCGCCGGCGCAGGTAGCCTCGATTGCCCTTGCTGGTGGAGTCCACGCTCACCGTCCAGCTGACGATCAACTGATCACAGTGTGGACGAGGATGAGCCGGCGGAGTGCGTCGTTGCTCGTCGGCGGCTCATTAGTGATCCTGGCGGTCACCGCCTTCTTCGTCGTCGACCACGATGTCAAGCGTGGACGCGAAATGGACGTGCTCGTGGCAGGCCATTGAGGAAGCGATTTCATCAGCACGCCCAAGCACGGCGTAGGCCCATCCGTCCCGGTGCCGCTGAAGGGATACCTCGTCATCGATCACGAGCGTGAGCTGCCTGCGTACCTATGGCAGGACGGCACCCTGCACGAAGCCACTCCTCCGGCTGCCGCTGACACACTGGTGGTGGGCGTCTCGGACAGTTGCGCCACCCACCCGGTCACCGCCCAGGAGACACCCACACGTGTGGTGCTCTCGGTAACTGGCCAGCGCGCTGGAGACACGGACAGCTATCTCGTCTCCGACGTGGACACGCTGAAGGAGGCCTGCGCCGTGGACACAGGCGTAGTCCTGAGTTATGCCCGGCTGTCGAGCCCTCTGGGCGACCGCGAGATCATCGACGCGGCGACGGGCCAGCCGGTTCGGAGAGTCGGTGGTTGACCGGCGGGCGTTCCAGACTGCCCAGGCCCGCGCAATGGCGCATGAACCAACTCGGCTCGCACCCCAGCCCCCGCAGGCAGCACCATCGGGAGGGCCACCTGCAGAAGGAGCCGCCCGGTGGGGTGCAGGACGAGCCGGCCGACCATGCGCTGGGGCGCTCACGCGCGGGGGCTGACCACCAAGACCCATCTGGTTTGACCTGGCGGTGCGCACGCCGGATAGTCGTGAGCGCAACGTCGACATGTGGCGCGCGCTGGCCATCTGCCTGGTGGTGCTCGGGCACTGGTTCGTCGTCGCCGTGACCTACCGGAGCGGCCGGATGTCCGGGTACAACGCGCTGGACGTTCTCGGCTGGCTCGATCCGGTCACCTGGCTGTTCCAGGTGCTTGTTCGGGCGTGGCTCGGCCCGTTGGTGAAGGCACTGGTGGATGAGCCGGCCCGGGAGCGGCTCGCCCCGCTGAACTTCATGAACCGGGCCCCAGCCTCGGCGCGGGACGAATGGTGGCACGCCTTCGCCAGGTGTGCGGCTGCTGACCTGGGGAATCAGGCTTTTGGCTGCTTCTCGCCGCCGCTCCTGCGCCGCCCGGTGCCGTAGTTCAGCGACGCCAGCTGGCTGGCCTTTTCCTCACAGAGAGATGAACCATGCGTGCCTGGGCCGACCGAACCACCGTGGCTTACAGCCAGGCGCTCGACGAGGGGCGTCCGGGCTGGCGCTTGCACCTGGCACACCGCCTGTCCGACCAGCGGGTGTACCGGCGACTGCGGGCCGCGCTTGGCGGCCGGGTCGGCTACGCCATCTCGGGCGGAGCGCCGCTCGGCGTACGGTTGAGCCACTTCCTCCGAGGGATTGGCATCACCGTGCTGGAAGGCTACGGGTTGACCGAGACCAGTGCCGCCGCGACCGTGAACCTGCCCCACGCGCTGAAGATCGGCACGGTGGGGCGGCCTCTCCCCGGGGGTCGAGCCGCAAGAAGGAGATCATCGTCACCGCCGGTGGCAAGAACCTCGCCCCGGAGCCGCTGGAGGATCGCGTGCGCACTCACCCGCTGATCAGCCAGGCCGTGGTCGTCGGCGACCGGCGGCCGTACGTCGCCGCGCTGATCACCCTGGACGTCAGCGCGCTGGCATCATGGAAGCGGGCCGTCGGCAGACACGAGCAGGCCGGCCCGGTTGAGCTGCGCGACGATCCGGATCTGCGGGCCAGGCTGCAGACGGCCGTGGACGAGGCCAACACGGCGGTGAGCCGGGCTGAGTCGATCCGCAGGTTCCGGATCCTTCCTGTCGATCTGGCCGAGAAGAACGGATACCTAGCCCCGACGCTGAAGGTCAAGCGTGCCTTGGTCCACAAGGACTTCGCGGCCGATATCGAGGAGCTGTACCGCTGATCGCCAGACGCAGAGACCGGCAGAACCGCCGCGACGCGGGCAGACGATCGACGCTGGACCGCCTGGTGGCGGCCACGCCGGCGTCCCGCGACCGTGTGGTCGACGCCGCTCGCGCGCTGTGTATCCTGGTCGTCACCCTTTGGCACTGGACGTTGTCGGTCACCCACCGCACCGCCGACGGCAGCCTGTCCATGCCCAACTCGATCCACGCCGTGCCCGGCGGCTGGCTGGCCACCTGGGTGCTGCAGATCATGCCCGTGTTCTTTCTGGTCGGCGGGTACGCCAACCTGGTCGGCTGGCAGCGGGCTCAGGCGCGCGGGACGAGCGCCGGCCGGTTCGTCCGAGACCGGCTGCGCCGACTGCTCTGGCCGACTGCCGCCTGGGCCCTGATCTGGCTCGCCGGCGAGCTGATCGCGGGTGTCCTGCCCGGCCCGCACCGATGGATGTGGCAGTGGTTCCCCGGCTACCTGACACCGCTGTGGTTCCTGGCCGTGTACGGCCTGCTGGTCGCCGCAGTGCCGATCACCGCGAGCCTGAACGCCCGCTACGGAGCCAGGGTCCTGGCAGCGCTCGTGCTGCTGATCGCGCTCGGCAGCGTGGCGCACCGCGGCGCTGGCCTGGCCTGGGCGGGCTGGGTCACGGCCGCCCTGGTGTGGCTGTTCTGCCACCAGCTCGGCTACGCCTGGCGTACCTGGGACCTGGGGCGGCGGTCGCTATCACAGCGGCTGGCGGTCGCCGGGGCCGGACTGGCCGCGCTGGTCGGGCTGACCGTGGGAGCGGGCTACCCCGCCTCGATGGTGTCCACCATCGGTGACGCCGAATCCAACATCTTCCCCACCAACGCCACCATTGCCGCCCTGGCCGTCTTCCAACTCGGGCTGCTGGCCCTGGTCACGCCGGCCGCCGACCGCCTGCTGCGCCGGTCGGCCGCCTGGAAGCCGGTGGTGGCCCTCAACGTGGTCGCGCTGACCATCTTTCTCTGGCACATGACCGCGTACCTGGTAGTGCTGTGGGCCTATGAAGGGCTCGGTGGCACCCTGCAGGCGGAGCCAACCGTCGGCTGGTGGGCCCAGCGCTGGCTCTGGCTCCTGGCCCCATCGGCCGTGCTGGCCGTGCTGGCCGTCCCGTTCGCCCGAGTCGAGCTGGCCGCCCGCCGCCCTCGGAGAGGGCAGGTCGCTGAGTTAGGCACCCGACAAAAGACCCGGCCGTGTCATCCCCACCGGGATGGACTGTAAGAACGGTGTAACTCCTGATCATGGAGGACCCACCTGATGAGTGCACGTCGAAGACGCCTGGCTCGCCGGCCAGCGGCGCACCGCCATCCAACTGGAAGGACTACGACGATGAAGTGGAAACTGCGGCTGGCCGGTGCCAACAGCGGCATCTGGAAGGCCAGCGTGCTCCAGCGGATGCTCGCCGATCGCGGCCGGCCATCAGCGCCGGGAAGATGTCCGGCCTGTTGTTCGGGGAACCGGCCAGCGAGTGCTCCCTCGCAGCCGTAGGCGTTCCGTGGCGTCGCCGACGCTGGCGACCGACTGTGAAGACGAAGCGTTCCAGGAGGTCGGCCGGGCCCTCGTGTAGCAGGACGCCAGCCTCCGGTCTCCTTTGGCGTCGGCACGACGGGTCGGCCCAAGGCATGACTGTCCCGAGAATCGCCGAACTGGCCTTCACCAGCGAAGACCGGGTCCGCGACGTGATCGACAACTTCAACGCCGACGGGTTCGACTCGCTCTATCCCAAGTACAAGGGCGGCCGGTAGCCGAAGTTCACGCTGCCCCAGCGGGTGGCGATCAAGAAGATCGCCAGGTATCCGGAAGGCCTCGCGCGACCCGGACTACGCGGCCAAGAAGGCCCGCGTCGAGCACCTGTACGCGATCACCGACGGCGAGGTCCTGCCGGACGACGGCGAGTCATCGGTGATGTTCTGTGTGGATGAGTTCGGGCCGTGAGGGAGGAAGCGTGTCCACATGGCCTCCATGACGAGGAGCCCCTTGCTGCGACCGAGCTGGAACACGGCGCGGGCCTCGGCGGCGTTGACGGTGAACGCCTTCTCGACCAGCACATGTTTGCCGTTCTCGAGGGCGGCCGTCGCATTGGCGGCGTGGAAGTTGTGGGGGGTTACCACGTAGACGATGTCGGCGTCAGGGTCGGCCACGAGCTCGTCGTAGGAACCGTGGGCGTGCTCGATGCCCCACTTCCCGGCGAAAGCACGCGCGTTGTCCGCCGACCGCGACCCGACCGCGGCTACCAGCACACCGCGCAAGGTAGGACGTTCCTGCAGCAGCGTGGCCAGCAGCAGCCCCTTGCCTCCGCCGATGTCGACGATGGTGCCGAAGCGCCCGCCGTCATTTTCCAGGCTGCTTGACGATCATGAGCCCACGGTCGCCCATGTGGCCGAGGCTCGCCACCGGGGCATGGAAGCTCTGCGAAGATCGGGTACACCTCGTCGGAATATGAGCGCCGCGCCGGTCAGGTCGGCACCCGCGGTGCGGTGAGCGGGACGATCTCGCGCTCGTAATACCCTTCGAGCGTCTCCCCCGCGGCGAACAGCTTGTCCAGCTCACCCCGGCAGGCGGCGATCACCTCCTGGTCGTCGATCCGCCGGGCGCCGCTGTGGGCGCCCAGGGCGTCGTACGTCACCTCGTACATCACCGAGGTCCCCAGCACCACGAGCTCGGGCAGCCGCCGGTCGATCTCCAGGTCGGCCACCTGCTGGGCGGCGAGCACCCGCACCTCCTCGCGCACCTGGCCGCGCGAGGCCAGCACGTGCATCTCCCAGCGCAGGTAGGAGGTGATGCACGGCTCGACGATCCGCAGCCGCCTGCGCGCGAACCCAGCCGCCGCGGCCCGCCCGTCGCCGGCCAGCTTGAGCGAGCGCTCCCAGTCGCCCTGCACCAGCGCGCCCGGCCCCGCTGCCGCGTCGAAGCCCTGCACCCGCTGGAGTTTCCACACCACGTCGTCGGTCCGGCGGTAGCTCGGCCAGAAGTCGTCGAGGTAGTCGTCGGCGCCCAGCAGGACGGCCGGTATCTGGTGGATGCGGTCAAGCATGAAGACTTCCCTCGGGGCGGCCATCGCTGCAGGTCGTTACGGTGCCTATCACCGGTCAGCCCCCGGATAAACGAACGTTGTTCCGCGTTATGGCACATGTGGACCCTAAGTGGATCTAGCATGGCGCCCTTCGACGATTGGACACTATATGTGGAAAATTCTCACTTCCTTACTCATGCTCATCGCCACGGTCGTGCTCATACCACCGGCCGCGGCGAGTACGTCGACGATCTCGTGGAAGCCGTGCGCGGAGGACTCCGCGGTCGACTGCGGGACGCTGACCGTGCCCCTCGACTGGGGCGACTCCGGCGGTGAGACGATCAAGCTGGCGCTGGCCCGGCGTAAGGCCACGGACCCCGGGGCGAGGATCGGCTCGCTGGTCGTCAATCCCGGCGGCCCCGGCGGCTCGGGTGTGCAGACGGTGGTGCAGAACCGGATGCGCTTCTCCCCGGAGATCACCAGCCGGTTCGACATCGTGGGTTTCGACCCGCGCGGGGTGGGAGGCAGCCATCCCATTCGCTGTTCGCGAGAGCTCGCCTCGCAGGCGCCTGATCCGTTCCTGAAGAACCAGGCCGAATTCGAGCGGCTGCTCTCGCACAACCAGCGGTACAAGAAGGACTGCCGGGCCCGCACCGGCCCGCTGTTCGACCATGTCGACACCGTCAGCGTCGCGCGCGACCTCGACGCCATGCGGGAAGCTCTCGGCGACGACAAGCTCTCCTTCTACGGCATCTCCTACGGCACGCTGATGGGGCAGATCTACGCCGAGCTCTTCCCCCGCAACGTGCGCGCTCTTGCGCTCGACAGCAACATGGACCACAGCCTGGGCACCAGGGCATTCCTGGACACCCAGGCGTGGACGACCCAGGATTCCTTCGACGAGTTCGTGAAGTGGTGCGGCAAGACCACGTCGTGCGCCCTGCATGGCAAGAACATCCGTACCTTCTGGGCGAACCTGCTGGCCCGCGCCGAGCGCGGCGAACTGCACTATCCGGGAGAGCCGGACGTCCCGCTCACCAAGCTGCTGCTCATCTATGAGGCGACGGGCGGATCCTTCGGCCCTACCTGGGCCGATCTGGCCGATTTCCTGGTGGCGGCCGACAGCGGCAGCGGCAAGGCGAGATCGATGCTCAAGCCACTGCCCAAGCAGGAGGAGATCAAGGACGCGACCCAGGTCTTCTGCCTGGACTATCTGCTGCCGATCCGGAATTACCGGGAGTACGCCGCGCACCTGAAGAGTTCTCGGAAGATCGCCCCCGACATGCTGGCCGGCCCCGAGGCGCTGGCCACGACGGCCGCGTGTCTCGGCCAGCAGGCCCCGATCCCCAATCCGCAACATCGCCTCAAAGTGTCCGGCCCCAAGCTGCTGGTGGCCAACGCCCTGCATGATCCCGCCACCGGCTACAACTGGGCCGTGAGCACGGCGAAGCAACTGGGCGCCGCGGGCAGGCTGTTCACGTACGAAGGGTGGGGGCACCGCATTTACGACCACGGCGAGTGCGCCGTCAACGGCATCGACCGCTATCTGGTCGCGCTCAAGTTGCCGGCCAAGGGCGCCCGATGCCCCGCCGTCCCGCCCTCCGCATCCAAGAAGTCCGCCTACGAACCACCTCCCGGACCCGTCCCAGGTCTCCCGGGCTGGGTGAGGTCGTAACGTCACAGCGCGAGCCGTGCCCGGGCCCGCCGGGCACGGCCGTCCGGCGAGACCACCGCCCTCGGCGCGAGGACCGGTCAGTGGCTGGTGGCGCCGGGCCGGAGGCCGAGCGCTTGCCGCAGGACGGCATGCACGTGTTCGGGGTCGGCCGGCGCGTTGTCGATCAGGATGGCGGCGCAGAGACCGTCAGAGGTCGCGACGAGCGCGGTCACGGCATCAGGCGAGTCGGTGCAGTGCCCGGCGAGGTCGGCGACGCTCTCGCGCCAGCGGCGGGCGATGGGACGTAGGGCGGGTCGCCGGGCGGCGAGCGTGGACAGCTCGCGTTCGGCCAGGGCGCGGTCACGTCCGGCGCCCGCGGATTCGGCGATGAGCTCGGCGAGGCCGCGAAGCTTGTCGTCGCGGTGGTCGATGATGTCGCGGATGCGCGCGGTGTAGGTCTCGACGATGCTGGTCAGGGCGGCGACCAGCAGGTCGTCGATGGTGGCGAAGTAATAGGTGCTCAAGCTGACGGGTATGCCGGCTTCCCTGGCGACGGTGCGGTGGGTCACACCGGCCGCGCCGTCACGCTGGACGACGGCCAGGGCGGCTTCGATGATCTCAGCCCGGCGCTTCTGTCCTCTGGCCCTGCGTGCGTCCGTCACCCTGTCGTCGCCCATGCCCCCTCCTGAGCACAAGGTTAGACGATCACGAGTTCGTTTCTCCGATGGGGCGGATGTGCCCCAGCCTCAGCAGGCACAGCAAGGTCACGGCCACGATCGCGGCTCCCGCGGTGAGGGAGGTGATGTTCAGCCCTGTGGTGAACGCTTCCCGCGCGCCTTGAAGGGCGCCTGGGGGAAGCCTGTCGGAGACGGCCACGGCTCCGTCCAGGCTGGCGCCGGCGCGGGCGGCGATGTCGGGCGCCACCTGCGACGGCAGCCCGACCTGCGAACGGAAGACGGCCGTGGTGAGGCTGCCCAGCAGGGCGACCCCTGCGGCGAGCCCGAGTTCCTGCACGGTTTCCGACATCGCCGCCGCCGATCCGGATTTCGTGGCGGGAGCGGCTCCGACGACGATGTCGGTGCCCAGCGCGGCGATGGCCCCCAGACCGAAATAGACGAATGCGAACCCGATCACGACGCTCACCGCGCTGCCGGTGTCCGCCGTGACGAGGAGCGCGTAGCCGATGAGGGAGAGCCCCTGGGTCGCCGCCATGACCTTCCCCGGCCGCCAGCGCGCGGCCACGACAGGGGCGCCGATGGCAGCGGCGAACATCGCCAGCGCCGGTGGCCCCATCCACAGGCCGGCCTCGGCCGGTGAGAGCCCTTCGACCAGTTGGAGGAACTGGGTGACGAGGTACATGGTGCCTCCCACGCCGACGAGCCCGATCAGCAGGACCGCCAGGGCGGCGGAGAAGGCACGGTCGGCGAACAACGTCACGTCCAGCAGCGGGGAGGTGAGCCGGAGTTGCCTGCGGACGAAGGCGACGCCCGCTGCCGCGCCGACCAGCAGGAGCAGCAGCGTCCACACGTCAGCCCCGTGCGTGGCGAAGCTCTTCACCGCGTAGACCACCGGCAGGATGGCGGCCAAGGACAGGGTGACGCTGATGAGGTCGAGGCGCCCTTCGCCCGGCGCCGCGTACTCGGGCAGCAGGGCGCGCGCGCCGGCCAGGACGACCAACGCGACCGGTACGGCGAGCAGGAAGGCCGCCCCCCACCAGAACCGGTCGACCAGGGCGCCGCCCACGATCGGACCGGCGGCCATGCCGAGGGCGAACATGGTGGCCCACACGCCGATGGCCACGGCGCGCTGGCGCGCGTCGGTGAACATGTTGCTGATCAGCGACAGCGTCGAGGGCATGAGCGTGGCGCCGGCGATGCCGAGCAGCGCTCGGGCCAGGATCAGCAGGCCGGCGTTCGGCGCGAACGCGGCGACGACCGAAACGGCGGCGAACGCGGCGACACCGATCATCAGCAGGCGCCGCCTGCCGATCCGATCGCCCAGCGTTCCCATCGTGATGAGGAAGCCGGCCACGAAGAAACCGTAGGCGTCCATGATCCACAACACTTGCCCAGGAGTGGGGTCCAGCTCGGCGGCCATGCTCGGCGACACCAGGTACAGGACCGTGACGTCCAGCCCCAGCAGCACGGTCGGCAACGCCAGCAGCCCCAGGCCGAACCACTCCCGCACCCCGGCACGCGTCGGTGCGTTCTTCTCCGTCAACATATTTGAACGATAGTACAAGTAGTACCATCGTTCAAAATGTTGGGAACACCGCCGGCAGGTCCCGGTCCCCGATCCGCAACATCGCCTCAAGGTGTCCGGCCCCACGCTGCCGCCTACGAACCACCTCCCGGACCCGTCCCAGGTCTCCCGGGCTGGGTGAAGTCGTAATGTCACAGCACGAGCCGTGCCCGGTCCCCGCCGGGCGCGGCCCGCCTGCCCGGTGGTGCGCGCCGGGGTGCTTCTCGCACGAACTAGCCTGGTGCGGTGCGTACGTGCTCGGACGAGACGCAACTGATCGTGCTGCGCGGCAACTCCGGCTCGGGCAAGACCACGGTCGCCCGCGCCATCCGCGACGCCTACGGCCGGCGCGGCCTCGCCATCGTCAGCCAGGACCTGCTGCGCCGCGAGATCCTGCGCGAGCTCGACGAACCCGGCGGCGTCAACATCGGCCTCATCGACACCGTCACCCGTTATGCCCTCGGCCACGGCCACCACGTCGTCCTGGAGGGCATCCTCACCGCGGCCCGCTATGGCGACATGCTCACCGCGCTGCGCCGCGGCCATCCGGGCCGCTGCCACTTCTTCTATCTCGACGTCTCCTTCGAGGAGACCCTGCGCCGCCACACCACCCGCCCCCAGAGCAGGGAGTTCGGGGCGGACCTGATGCGCGGCTGGTACGTCGAGCGCGACCTGCTCCCCGGCGCCCGCGAGACCGTCATCGGCCAGGCCAGTTCGCTGGAGGAGACGGTCAGGTGCATCGTGTCGCGGACGTTCACCACGGCACCGTCTCCACCTCCCCCAGATCCGCCAGGGTGGTCCGCCCGTTCGTGACGTGGACCGTGATCAGCTCCAGCGCCTCGTCGACGGTCACGTGCCGCCCGTGGAAGCACCGCGCCTCCGGGTCGGGCGACTCCGCCCACAACCGCATCTCCTTCTCCCACGCGAACTGCAGGGTCGGCCCCGGCCGTCCGTGGTAGCTGACGAAGTTGCCGGCGTACGGGGTCATCCAGAGCAGCAGGTCGCGGCTCTCCTGCACCGTCAGGTCCACGGGGGCGTCGGCCGCGAGCGAGGTGTAGTCGCAGAAGGTGACCGGCACGGTGGGACCGGCGGACGGCGGCTGCGCGCCCGGGTGGTCGGCCAGCGGCCCGAAGCGCCGTCGCCGCCAGTCGAGCGGCACGTCGATCCGCTGCCGGACGTCGCCGTCCCACTCGGGCTCCAGCCCGCGGCTCCGGCAGGCGGCCACGATCTCCGCGCCGATCCCGGCGGCGTCACCGTCGCCGGTGGCCCCGTAGGCGAGCATGACGCCGCCGCCCCCGGCCGCCGCCTGGGCGTCCTGCTGGTGGTAGAAGGCGTAACCGCGCATGCCGGGGAGGTCGCCGAGCTCCCCGCCGATCTCCGTGCTCGCGCAGTTTTGACAGCAGGTGTAGCTCTCGCGCGACAGGATTCCGGCCATCGCGAGGTCGATCATGGCCATGCTCAGCCGGTCGCAGTCGGTGACCTGCGGCCACGTCGCCTGCGCCGCGAGGTGGCCGGCGAACGCATGCCCGGCGATCTCCTCCGCCGTGCGCACGAAGAGGTCGTGGTCGTCGGCCCCCATCTCCCACACGTCCACGGCGTCACGGATCACCTGCTCGAACGTACGGCGCCCGATCGCCACGTTCATGCGGATATGAGCGGTGAGGGTCTTTCGCAGCAACTCGTCGTCCATGGCCGAGCACTATGCCACCTGGCTGAGACAGGAACGGCTCTCCCGGGGCGCGAGATAGCGCCGTACCACCGGACGCCAGCGGTTGCTGCCCGGCAGGTCCCGTAGCGCCGCCATGCCGATGCAGTATTTGCTCACGCTGACCGGCCGCACCCCCATCTCGCGCAGCACCCTGTCGACCAGCGCCCTGCCGTCGGCCGACTTCGACTCCAGCAGCACCAGGTCGCGCCGGGCGGGCACGTGCCCACGCCCGTCGTGGCAGAGCAGGCCCGTGTCGCAGGTGATCCGGGCCGCGCCCGCCCGGTCGATGAGCGTCACCCGCCGGTAGTCGGTGGACAACACCGGTCCGAGCCCGGCGGGCGGGGACAGACGCAACTCGCCGACCAGGGTGTTGTGCACGAAATCGCGCGCCTCCTGGGTGAGGACGTGCGCGGGCACGCCGTCGTACGGGATGCGGTGTTTGTCGGTGCTGCCGCGCGCGCCGCTGAGCTTGAGCTCCAGCCAGCGCCCGCCGCCGTCCAGATAGGTACGGGTCCGCAGCTTGAACCTGCGCCGTCTCCCCTGCCGGTGCTGGCGGAAGGTGAGCAGGTCGGGGGTGTCGAAGTAGGTCGAGGTGTAGCGGAACTGGCGTCGCCCGCCGATCCGCAGCACGGAGAGCCGGTCCCCCAGCTCCCCCGCCAGCCGGGCCATGGTCGCGCCCGTCACGAGATATTTGCGGTCGACCCGGCTCATCAGCTCGGGCACGTCCGCCAGCCCGACCGGCCTGGCGGCCGCGGCCACCCCGGCGAGCAGCACGTCCGCGTCCGTCATCGCCGCACCCCCATCGCGCTCGGCGCCGTCTTCGGCATCGCGTAGCGCACGTCGACCACGGTCACGTCCCGCACATAGTCGACCTGGGTGACCACGCAGTGCAGCACCCGCGCGCGCAGCCGGCTCTCCAGGTCGGCCCGGAGCAGGTCGGGGTCGGCGTGCACGACGTCCAGCGTCACGACCTGCTGCCGGGTGCGGCCGAGCAGCCGGGGGTGGTCGGCGACGTACATGATCGCCAGCAGCACGCCGTTCAGCAGCAGCGCGGTCAGCGGCCACGCCCCGGCCAGGCCGTTGACCAGCCCCAGCACGATCGCGATGAAGTAGTAGGCGATCTCCTGCTGGGTGATCTCGCTGGACCGCAGCCGGATGATCGACAACACCCCGAACAACCCGAACCCGACCGCGATGTCGACCCGCTGGACGAGCAGCAGGGACACCACGGCGAAGATGCCCACGTTGAGCGCGACGTAGGCGAACAGCAGGTCGCGCCGGTGGTGCCGCCGATAGTAGAGCCCGTAGGCCAGCGCGACGATCGCCGCGAGGTCCATCACCAGCCCGGTTGCCACGTTTTCTCCCTCTGTAGTGCCGTCGATGAACAGCCTCTATGGAGGGGGTGAAGCGACCGTGAGGTGATGATTAGGCCGCTCTCATCCGGTAGCCGGTGCCGCGCACGGTCTCGATGCGCTCGGCGCCGATCTTGCGGCGCAGGTAGCGTACGTACACGTCCACGACGTTGGAGCCCGGGTCGAAGTCGAAGCCCCACACGTGGCTGAGCAGCTGTTCGCGGGTCAGCACCTGGTCGGGGTGGCGGCAGAAGATCTCCGCCAGCGCGAACTCCCTGGCCGACAGGTCGACCGAGCGGTCCCCGACGTACGCCCGCCGCGTGCGCAGGTCGAGCGACAGGTCCGAGACCCGCAGCACGGTCACCTCGGGGGTGCGCTCCGCGCGCAGCCGCAGCCGCACCCTGGCCAGGAGTTCCTCGAAGGCGAAGGGTTTGGCGATGTAGTCGTCGGCGCCGCCCTCCAGCCCCGCCACCGTGTCGCTCACGCTGTCACGCGCGGTCAGGATGATCACGGGCATGGTGACCCGCGACTCGCGCAGCCGCCGCAACACCGTGAACCCGTCGCTCAGCGGCAGTCCGATGTCGAGGATGAGCAGGTCGAACCCGCCCCCGCAGGCCAGATCGTACGCGGCGACCCCGTCGCCGACCACGGCGGTCACGAAGCCGTTGGCCCGCAGCCCCTTCTCCACGAAGGAGGCGATCCTGGACTCGTCCTCGGCGATGAGAATACGGTTCACCACTGCCTCCACACCTGCCGCAGCGGCAGCGTCATGACAAATTTCGCTCCTCCGCCCGGAGCCTCCGTCACTTTCACGTCGCCTCCATGGGCCTCGGCGATGGACTTGACGATGGCCAGCCCCAGGCCGGCCCCATCGTGGGCGCCGTCATGGGCGCCGGTGCGGCCGTTGCCGCGGACGAAGCGCCCGAAGATGCGTTCGCGTTCGGCGGGCGGCACTCCCGGGCCGCTGTCGCGTACCCACAGCTCCACGTGCTGGTCGCGGACGGCGGACCCGACGGCGATCAGGTCGCCGTCGGCGGTGTGGCGCACGGCGTTGGCCGCCAGCTGCATGAGCGCCTGCGTGAGCCGCTGCCGGTCGGCGGGCATCCCCGCCTCGGCCACCTCGTCGACCCGCCACCGGCGCTCGCCCAGCGCACGGGCCTTGGCGACCACGCTGACCGTCAGGTCGGCCAGCTCCACGTCGTCGACCGTGAGGAAGCCGGGCTGCTCGGCCTTGGCGAGAGTCAGCAGGTCGTCGACGATGCGGTTCATGCGGTCGAGCTCGTCGGTGACCAGGGCGATGGTCTCCGCGCGGTCGGCGGGGTCGTCGCCCATGAGCTCCAGGTGACCGCGGATGACCGTGATCGGGGTACGCAGCTCGTGACCGGCGTCGTCGAGGAACCGCCGCTGGCCGACGAACGCGCGCTCCAGCCGGTCGAGCATGTGGTTGAACGTCCCGGCCAGCGCCGCCACGTCGTCGTTGCCGGGCACGTCGAGCCGGCGCGTGAGATCGGTGGAGTCGCTGATCTGCTCCGCGGTCTGCCTGACCAGCCGTACCGGTGCGAGCACCCGCCCGGCCACCAGCCAGCCGGCGCCGCCCGACAACGCCATCGCGGCCAGCGCCGACAACCCGAGCGTGCTCACCGCCTCCACGATCTCGTCGCGGTGCCGCTCGTAGAAGATCGCCACGACGAAGTGGCCCTGTCGGGGGTCGCCCTGCACGCGTACGGGGATCACGGCGTACTTGACCGGGCCCTGCGCGCTCTCCACCGTGCCGCGCTCGGCCTCGGTGGCCTCGGCCAGGTCGGCGACCAGCTCGGCGTCGGTGTCGAGGCGGACGGGCGGCGGGATGGCGGTGACCTTGTGCGCCTCGCCGTCGACGATGCTGAAGAAGGTCTCCCACCGGTCGGGCGTGTTGACCGACAGATAGCCGTCGAGCAGGTCGTCGAGCGCGGTGAACGAGTGTCCGGTCTCCGGGTGGACGTAGGCGCGCAGCTTGTCGACCTCGTTGCCGATCTCCAGGTTGATCCGGCTGTCGAGCCGGGCCAGCAGGACGGACCAGGTCGCGAAGATCGACACTGACAGGGCGAGGCCGACGACGGCGAGCATCCAGCCCACGATCCGGGCACGGGCGCTCACCCGCATGCGCCCTCCCCGTCAGTCGTCATCATCAGTCGCCATCAGCCGTCACCGGCCCAGTCGTCACCCGTCGCCACCGGTCGCCATCAGTCGTCATCATCATCGTCGTCGTCGTCACCATCATCGTCATCATCGCCGCCCCCCGGCCTCGGCGAGGGTGGTCTGACCGGCTCCGCCTTCGTCTTGCGAGGTGTGGGGCCCATGCTGGGGCGGGGTTCCGGGCTCGTGGACGGCGAGCCGGAAACCGCGGGCTCGGAGGTCTGCTGTCCGCTCGGAGCCGGGTCGGACGTGCGGGGGTCCGAGGTTCGGGGGTCGTACGCGCCGCGCCCGTCGGACGAGGGCGTCACCACGACCGGCCCGCCCAGGTCGGGCTCCTCGGACGCCTGCACCAGCCCCACCGACATGAATCCCGCCACGGCCGCCGCCAGGACGAGCAGGATCACCGTTCCCCGCTGCTTCATGAAGCCGAGCATGATGGCTTTCGAGGAGACCACGCTGAGGCCCGGATGAGAGAACTCTCATCTGAGGCCCGCTCCACCACAGTAGAATCATGTTCTGGCACCGGCCGGCTCGCTCGGAAACAGCTCGGGCTCGGGCCGGTCCGGGCTCGGGTACGGGAGGAGCACGGATGCGCGTACAGGGCAAGGTCGTCGTCGTCACGGGCGCGGCCGGCGGGATCGGCAGGGCGATGGCCCGCAGGTTCGCCGCGGAGGGAGCGGCGGGCGTGGTGGTCGCCGACCTCGACGCCGCCGGGGCGAGCGCGGTGGCCGCGGAGATCGGCGACCGGGCGGCCGCCGTACGCGTGGACGTGTCGTCCGAGGAGGAGGTCGCCGCGCTCGTCGAGACCCCGTTCGGCCCTGTCGACCTGTTCTGCTCCAACGCCGGCGTCATCGACGGCCACGGCCTGGACGCCTCGGACCAGGACTGGAACCGCCTCTACGCGGTCAATGTGCTGGCCCACGTCCACGCCGCCCGCGCCGCCGTACCGTCCATGATCGCTCGCGGCGGGGGCTACCTCCTCAACACCTGCTCGGCGGCCGGGCTGATCAGTTGCCCCGGCGACGCGCCGTACGCGGTGACAAAGGCGGCGGCGATCGCGTTCGCCGAATGGCTGGCCATCCACTACGCGGACAAGGGCATCGGGGTCAGCGTGCTGTGCCCGCAGGGAGTGCGTACGGCGATGCTGGAGCAGGGCCTGGAGGACGACCACCTGACCGCGCGGGCCGTCAAGGCGTCCGGGCCCATCCTGGACCCGGACGACGTGGCGGGCACGGTGATCGACGGCCTGGCGGCGGAACGGTTCCACATATTTCCGCATCCGGAGGTGGCGGAGTACGTACGCCGCAAAGCCGAGGACCCCGACCGGTGGCTCACCGGCATGTCCCGGTTCGTCACCTCACTCACGACCTGAGCTCGCCGGGGCGGCGGAGCGGCCATGGTGTGCGCGCGGCAAGGGCCGCACCGGCCCAGACCGCCACCGCCGCCGTCGACAGGCTCGCCACGACCATGGGCAGTGGCGCGTCCACGGCCAGCAGGCCCGCGCACGGCGTCCAGCCGAGCCCGCACACGGCCAGCGCGACCGTGAACCTCGCGGCGATCGGGTCGATGAGCGAGCCGGCCAGTTCGCCCGCGCCGCCGACGAGCACGGCGGTGATCGGAGCCAGCAGCACCCCGGCCCACCACAGGGGCGCCTCGACCACGGGCGAGAAGATCTGGGGCAACCACAGCGCCTCCAGCACCACGGCCGTGCGCGCCACTGGGAGGAGGTTGGCCCAGATCAGGACCCGCTCCATCCGCATGCCCGTCACCCGCGCGAAGTGGTGGTCGCGCTCGACGGCCACGCCTCCGACGAGATGCTCGCCCAGCAGATGCGGCACCGCCGGCAACAGCGGCACCCAGCCGTACGCGGGAGCCACCACCATGAGCCCCGCCACCGCCGCCAGGAGCAGGACGGGCATGACCAGGCGGTCGGCCAGCACCCGCCGCTCCTGCGCCAGCGCCCGGTAGAACACCGCCCGCTCACCGGTGAGTGCCGAAGGTGGCCTCAGCGAGGCGACCCCGGTCCGGAACCGCTCGGCTCCCAGCTCCTGACCGGAGTGGGAGTCGCGCAGCACCTCCTGCGCGCCGGCCCTCTCCCGCGCAGCCGCGTCGGCGGGCTCCTGGTAGCCGTCGGCCACGGCGATCAGGAGGGCCACTGCGCCCATCAGAGACGCCAGACCGGCCAGCAGCAGCGGCGCGGATCCCGGTGCCGGTTCGAACAGCAGTCCGGCCAGTCCCCGCACGAGCGGCGCGAGCCGTACCCAGGCCGCGGCGGGCAGGTCGGAGGCGTACGAGATCAGCATCGCCACGGCCCACGCCGCTCCGGCGACGCGCAGGGACACTCGCACCGGGGCGGGCCCCAGCGCCAGCAGGTGGCGTACACAGGCGACCAGCCCGAACAGCAGGAGCAGCACGGCGCAGGCAGCGGCCGGTTGCCACGCCCACATCGGGTCGAACCCCGCCCACCAGCGGGTCAGCGCTCCGGCGGCCAGGACCATCAGCGCGAAACGTGCCGGCCCGGCCAGCAGATGCCTGGCCAGCAGGGCGCGGCCGCCTCCGGGAGCGGTCAGCGACCACGAGGCGTCGGCGGTCGACAGCCGCAGCGGTGAGCGGCGCGTCGCGGTCAGCAACAGCAGGGGCAGGATCAGCGGCGCGACGGTGACGACCCGGTCGGCCACGCCGTCCTGGCCTGGAGGCGCGAGCGCGGTGATCCGCAACTGGAGCAGGGCCACCAGTGCCGCCCCTGCGGCCAGCAGCAGCATCCGCCACGGGCGCAGTTCCCGCACCCGCCGGGACCATGTGGCGAAGGAGAGATGGGCGAGGGCGCGGCTCGCGGCCGCGAACTCGTTCATCGGCTCTCCGCCGTCAGAGCGAGATAGACGTCCTCGAGCCCGGTTTGCCCGGCCAGCCCCGCCTGACGCACGAGGCTGGACAGGTCGCCGCCGGCGATGACCCGCCCGCGCTCCAGCACGATCACGTGATCGGCGATGCGCTGTGCGTCATGCAGGATGTGGGTGGCCACCACGACGGCCGCACCACCCGCCGCCAGGTCGGTGAGGGTGGCGCGCAACCGCATGGCGCTGTGGGGGTCCAGGCCGTTGAACGGCTCGTCGAGCAGCAACACCTCGGCTCCGTGCAGCAGCGCCATGACCAGGGCGAGCCGGCGCCTCAGCCCCTGCGAGAGCTCGTGGGGCAGCGCGTCGCGCCGGTCGGTGAGCTCGAACCGCTCGAGCAGCTCGCGGGCGCGGGGCTCCCATGCGCGCAACCGGTAGGCCAGGGCGACGAAGGTGATGTGTTCCCAGACCGACACTCCCGGGTACAGGTCGGGCTGCTCCGGCATGTAGGACGCCGTCTGCTGGGCCTGGGTGCTGCCGGGTGCGTGGCCGCCGACCAGCGTGGCGCCCGCGTCGAGCCGTACGAGCCCGGCCGCCGCCTTGAACAGCGTGGACTTGCCGGCCCCGTTGTGCCCCAGCAGCGCGGTGATCTGCCCGTACGCGCAGCGGAAGGTCGCGCCGTCGACGGCCGTCCGCTCCGCGAACCGTTTGACGGCCGCCTCGCACTCCCACGCCGCTGTCATCGTGCACCTACGACGTCCGCCTGCCAGCCGCGTACGAGGTTCTGCCAGCCCTGTGAACCGAGCGGGCCGCTGCCGCGCACCACGCCCGACTCCACGTGGCAGTACAGCGGCGTGGCCTGCCGCGGGTTGTAGAGCTCGCGCAAGGGGTGGCCCGGCGCGGCCAGCACGGTCCTGGCCGGGACGGCGTGTTCGGCGACCATGCGCTCGGCCTCGGCACGGCTTCCCGACTCTTCGTCGAAGACCACCATCACCAGTTCGCTCCCCGCCGACGCGGCCAGCGACCACAGCGCTTTCATGTGGGGGAGGTGCTCGTGGCAGCTCGGACAGTGGTGGGAGACGAAGACGAGGGTGAAGGCGCGCTCGGCGTAGTCCTCGGTGTCCAGCACCTCCCCGTCGAGCGTGGACGCGGAGAAGGCCGGCGCGGACGTGCCCTCCGGAAGTGTCAGGTCGGCCGGCTGATGGCGGAAGGGATCGAGCACGAACCTGAGCTTGGCCGCCATGAAGAGGGTCAGCGCCACCGAGCCGAGCAGGACGGCCCAGGTGAGGGCGAACATCGTCGTCGTGGTCATGAGAGGCTCTCCTTCGTGGCCGCCGCCTGCCGCGCCGGGCGCAGGATCAGGCTCACATCGGGCAGGCGCAGCCAGACAGTGACGAACAACAGGGCCATCACCGCGACGAGCGCGAGCGCGTCCGTACGCACGACACTCTGGTGCGACGTCAGCAGTTGCAGAACGAGCGCGGCGCAGGCGCAGGCGATCAGCCCGGCGTTACGGAGCAGGTCGAGCGCCGAGATGGGCTGCGTGCTGCGGCCGAAGCAGTTGCAGGAAACGCTCCGCCCTCTCAGCAGTGCCAGCGTGAGCTGGGCGGAGAACAGCAGCAGGAGACCCGCCGCGAGCGCGAGCCCCCACGTCAGCGCGGCGCCGCCGGCCGCGATCGACACGGCGGCGGTGGCCTCGGCCAGCACCACCGCGGTCGCGGCGGGCCGGGCCGCGCGGGCGGGCAGGCCCGACAGGTCGGCGGTCGCCTTCGTGAAGGCCGGCAGGTCGCGCAGCTTGGCCACGACCGCCAGGACGAAGACCAGGGCCAGGCTCAGGCGGAAGAACAGCAGCGCGTATTCGGGCAAGGGGCTCAGCATGTGCGTTCACCTCCGGGGTGGTCGAACTCCCAGTAGGGGCGGGGCGGCTGGTCGGGTGTGGGGGCGGTGAAGAGTCTGCGGGCGCGGAAGCCCTCGGCGTCGGCGACCATGCCGAGCAGGCCGCCGTTCTCGTCGCTGCGCGTGTGCCACTCGCGCAAGGGCTCGGCGCAGCGCCACATCAGCTCCTCCTCACGCGGGCTCGGCATGGTCACCCGGAGCCCCAGGCGCGCGATCTCGGCACGTGTGATGGCGTGGCCGTGGCTGTCGTAGCCG
The DNA here is from genome assembly GCF_004352805.1 of Nonomuraea mesophila. Classification (NCBI taxonomy): domain Bacteria; kingdom Bacillati; phylum Actinomycetota; class Actinomycetes; order Streptosporangiales; family Streptosporangiaceae; genus Nonomuraea; species Nonomuraea mesophila. The sequence continues at coordinate 44,340 of NZ_SMLD01000010.1, read as the reverse complement.
GAGACCAGTTCGTCGACGACGCGGGTACGTCCTTCTTCGCCCAGGCCGGGCCGCTGGAGGGCGATGAGCTCGCGTGCCGCCCTGCGGATGTTGCGGTCGGCCCGGTAGAAGGTGGACAGGGTCGTGGGGAACAGCCGCTGGCTCACGGCCGAGAAGATGTGCACCTGGTCGGCCTTCTGGTCCAGGCCGAACCACTCACCGGCCATCCTGGGCAGGAGCCGGATGTCCTCGGCGGAGATCCGGCCGGGACCCGCGGCCTGCTCCCCCGCGGCGGAGACGTGCGGATCGATCGGCCCCAGTTGCGCCATCGGACCCAGCACCAGCTCGTCAGCGGCCAGACACAGCAGGGTCCCCGCGGACTCGGCGTGGTCGGGAACGAGCACGGTCAGCCGGTCGGCGTGCTCGCGCAGCAGCAGGGCGATACGCCGCGTGGCGTCCACGTCGCCTCCGCTGGTGAAGAGCACGAGGTCGATGCGCTCGGTACGCTCGCGGCCGCGCAGGCACTCGTACAGGGCGTAGGCGTGCGTGGCGTCGAGGCGGTCGGCCAGCAGGGCGAGCGCCCGGCCACCGCGTACGCTCTCCAGCTCGGCCAGCACGTCGGCGACCACGTGCCCGCTCACGACGGCCGTCCCGCGTTGACCAGGCAGCCGGCCAGCGCATCTGTCATGCGCAGCTCCGGCACCCGCTCCTCGATGTAGAGGAACTGGCCGATGGGATTGTTCTCCAGGAAGACGTGGCGGCCGTCCGGAGTCAGGATGAGGTCGAGCGCGCCGAAGGTCAGGCCGTAGCTGTGCACGAACTCCAGGCATCGCCTCGCCACCTCGTCCGGCAGCCGGGCAGCCCGGTAGGGGACGTCCACCTCGAAGTGCCGCAGGTCCACCGCGGTCTCCGGCCGTGCCTGCGAGTGGATCTCGGCGGCGAAGACCTCGTCGCCGATGACGGTCACCCGCAACTCCCTGTCCTTGTCGACGTACTCCTGGAACAGGCAGGGGGTCAGGCGAACGGCGTCCAGCGCCGCCAGCTCGGCCTCCCCGAGCATGGTCGTCGGCATCTCCAAGGTCGTCGGCGGTGCGGGCACCGCCTCCGAGGTGGGCTCGACGGAGGCGAGCGCCGCGGGTCCCGTCATGCTCTTGAAGATCATCCTTTCCCCGCACTCGGCGTGGAAGGCGCGTGCCGCTTCCGGGTCGCTGGTGATGAGCGTGCGCGGCACCTCGAAGCCCATGCGTGCGGCCCGCCGCAGTTGCTCGGGTTTCCAGCTCGCCGCCCTGACGTCGCCCGGACGGCTCATCCAGTAGCAGTCCAGCGAGGCGAGCAGCCCGCCCATGGTCTGCTCCAGTTCCGCGACGGCGAAGGCGCGCTCCAGCGGCCCGAGCGCGGCCGACGGCCCGTACGGGTGGGGGCGGCGCAGCCACACCGACCGCACGCGCTCCAGGTCGGCGACCCGCTCGCCGGCGTTCATGTGAAATCCGCCCGTCCAGCGCGGGCCGCGCAGCGCCGTACGGATCACCGCCGCGTCGGGCAGGTCGTCGGAATTCAGCCGCACAGGTTCATGACCCCAGCTGTTCAGTTTTTTGATGACGACGTCGGCGTGCGGATCCATGGTGTTCGTGAATATTAATATCTGCGATTCCTGCATTTCTGCGGCCCGCCGGTTCGTAGGGATGTGAACGGGGTGGGGGCTCGGGGCGGACGCCGCGAAGGTGTCCGCCCCGAGCTGTCCCAGCGGGTCAGCAGCCGATGGGGCCGGTGTCCCAGAGCTGCCGGTTGTAGGTGATGCAGCCGCCGAGGGCGCACACCTTGAACTTGGTGCAGTAACCGGCGGAGACGTCCTCGCCGCCGACCCACACCTGCCGGCCGGCGTCGTAGGCGCCGGCCGGCTCGCCGGTCGCCTCGGCGGGGACGGTGCGTGCGATTCCCAGACCGAACGGAGCATTCATTTTCTGTTCCCTTTCTTTGGGGGCTTTCTTTCGGGCGATGGCTTAATAGTGCCGACGGCCGGGAGATGACAACAGTCACGAAAACACCTGACATCCGCGTGGTCAGGCAACCGCCCAGGCAATAGGGTTGAAGATCGTTGATCTCGCCCAACCGGAGGTCGTACGTGGACGGTCGAGTCAAGCGGCTCGTGGGAAGACAGGCCGAGCTCTCGGCGCTCGACGGTGTGCTGAGGACGACTCTCTCCGGGCGTTTCCAGCTCCTGGCGGTGACCGGTGAACCCGGCGTGGGCAAGTCGCGGTTACTCGATGAGGTGACGGCCAAGGCGGAGCAGCACGGCATGTGCGCGGCCAGGGGGTTGGCTTCGGAGTACGAGTCCGACCTGCCGCTCGCCCTGGTCGTCGACGCCCTCGACGAACGGCTGGCCGGCCTGCGTGAGGAGCTGGGCGAACGCCTCGACCGGCCGGCGATCTCCCTGCTGGCCTCCGTCTTCCCCTCTCTGGCCGGCGAACCGGCCGACGACGCGCGGCTGAGTCCGTTCACCCGCAACCGGTTCTACCGGGCCGTCAGGGGTGTACTCGAGGAGCTGGCCGCTCCCGGGGGTCTGGCCCTGGTGCTCGACGACGTGCACTGGGCCGACGAGGCGTCGGCGGAGCTGCTCGGCTATCTGATCCGCCATCCGCCCGACGGCAGTGTGCTCATGGCGGTGGCCTACCGTCCCGCGCAGGCCCCCTCCCACCTGGTCAAACTGGTGCAGCCCGGCAAGCACGCCCACCGGCTGACGGTGGATCCGCTGAGCCGTACCGAGGTGGAGGAATTTCTCGGCCCGGCGGCCGGCCCAGCCCGTTCACAGGCGTTGTACGAGGTCAGCGGCGGCAACCCGTTCTACCTGGAGGTCCTGGCCGACCTGGGTTCGCCGGTCATGGCCGAGGCGATGCCGGGCGGTCTGCCCGCCGACCTGCGTAGCGCGCTCAGGCTCGAACTCGACGCGCTGCCGCCCGACGCGCTGCTGGTGGCCCACGGCGCGGCGGTCGCGGGCGAGGAGTTCGATCTGCCGATCCTGGAAGTGGCCGCCGCGCTGCCGGAAGAGGCCGTCGCCGAGAGCATGGACCGGCTGGCCGCTCGCGACGTCATCCGCCCGGCCAGGTCGGCCAGTCGCTTCCGCTTCCGCCATCCCCTCGTCAGGAGCGCCGTCTACGACTCGGCGGGCGCCGGCTGGCGGGTACGGGCGCACGCGCGCATCGCCGCGTACCTGGCCGAGATAGGCGCGCCGGCCTCGCTGCGCGCCCACCACCTGGTGCAGTCGGCCCGCCCCGGCGACGGCGGCGCGATCCGGACACTGAAGGCGGCGGCGCAGTCGGCGGAGGAACACGCTCCCGCCACAGCCGCGCGCTGGCTGCAGGCGGTGCTGCGCCTGATGCCGGAGGAGGAGCCGGACCGGGTGGAGGTCCTCATGGAGCTGGCCAGGCTCCAGGCGATCAGTGGCCAGCTGCGCGAGGGCAGGAGCACGGCGCAGCAGGCGCTGCGGTTGCTGCCCGATTCCGATCACGCCCGACGGGCGTCGGTGGTCCGGCGCTCGGCCATGATGGACCGGATGCTCGGCCGGCCGGCCGAGGGGCAGGCCCTGCTCACGGCGGAGCTCAGCCGCATGCCGCACCCCCTGCTGCGCGCGGCGGTGCCCCTGCGGCTGCGGCTCGTCGGCGACAACCTCATGCGCGGCGACGTCCAGGCCGCTCAGCACTACCTGGACCTCATCCCGGAGATCCCCGTGGAGGAGGAGCCGGGCATGGCCGTGGCCGTGGCCGCGCTGCGGCCCATAGCGGCCTACTCGGCCGGGCGGGCGGACGACGCGCTCTTCCACATCGAGGCCGCGGAGCGCCTGGCCGGCAAGAGCTCCGACGAGCACCTGGCCGAATGGATCGACGCCTTGTCCTGGTTCTGCTGGGCGCAGACGTTGCTGGGCCGCCAGAAGCCGGCGCTGCACTGGTTCTCGCGCGCTGTCGCCGTGGCCCGGTCGACGGGCCAGACCTACATTTTGCCGAACCTGCTGGCCGGGCACGCCCGTACGCTCTGGCAGGCCGGCGAGCTCTCAGCGGCGGAGTTGGCGGCCGACGAGGCGACAGAGATCGGCAGATCCCTGTCGTCGGTGCAGTTGCTGACCTTCGGGCTGACGGAGCGCTGTCTGGTGGCGTCCTGGTCGGGACGGCACGAGGAGGCCCTGCGACACGCCGAGGAAGCGATGCAGGTGTGCGCGGGCAGAGAGGAGTCGTGGGCGGCCACCGCCCGCTACGCCGGCGCGCGGGCGCTGATCAACTCAGGCGAGGTGAGCGCGGGTGCTCAGGCGCTCGCCGAGGTCTGTACGCCGTCCGCCAGGATTCTCCTCGACCGGGCCACACTGCTGGCCTCCTACGAGACCATGGCCTTCGCCGAGATGGCCCAGGAGCGAGGCGAGCAGGCCACGCTGTGGGCCGAGCGCGCCACCCGCCTCGCCCCGTCCGCCTTACCCGCCTCCCAGGCGACGGCCCGGCTGAGCAGGGCCCACGCGCTGCGCCTCGACGAGCCCGCCGCCTCGGCCGAGCAGGCCGCACGCGCAGCCGAGGAGTTCACCCATGCCGGGCACTGGGTCGACGCCGGGCGCGCGTGGCTGGGCGCGGGCGCCGCCTTCACCGCCGCGAACGCGCGCGGCCCCGCGCGTACGGCCCTGCAGCGAGCAGCGGAGATCTTCATCCGATGCGGGGCCAAGCACCTGCTGGCCGAGACCGTACGAGAGCAACGAAAGATCGGGGTGCGCGTGCCGTCGTCACCAGGCCGCGCGGCGGGGCCGTTCGGGCTCTCGCGCCGCGAGATGGACGTGGCCGCGCTGGCGGGCGAGGGCAGCAGCAACAAGCAGATCGCCCAGCAACTGTCGATCAGCATCCACACGGTCGAGACCCACCTGTCGCACATCTTCACCAAACTGGGCGTCACTTCCCGTATCGGGATGAGGAACGCCCTCGATGGCTGGATCTGACCACCAAGAACCCTGATGCGGCGGATCGCGGGGAATCAAGGTTTACCGCGATGTTCGCCTGGCCCCTCGTCCCCCATGCTGAGCAGGTCCGTCACAGAGCTTGGGGTGCCTACATGACGATCGTCTCTGTTGTCTCACCATCGCCGGTTCTCACGCGCGGCCTGTCGGAAGTGCTCCATGAGGAGGGCATCGACGCCGCCACCATCACACCCGTCCTCGTACTGGTGGCCGGCGGGCAGCACGGCGGCCTGGTCGAGAAGGTCGTGGGAGTGATCCAGGAAGTGGTGGAGGACGATCCGCCCCTGCGTCACCCCGACCTGTCCAGCAGGGAGAACGAGGTTCTCCAGCGGATCGCCGGCGGCCTGACCCAGCAGCAGATCGCGCAGAGCCTGGGCATCAGCCGGCACACCGTCGACACCTACCTGCGCCGGATCAGGACCAAGCTGGGGCTGGGCAACAAGGCCGAACTCACCAGGGCGGCCGTGCTCGGCCATCATGCTGAGCCGACACTGACGGAGGGCCGGAGCGCCTGAAGCGCCGAGCGCGCCGGCCCGCATCGCGAACCGGACCCCGCCGTCGCCCGGCCACGGCTGCCCGGCGCGCACGTTTCCCCTCATTCACGACCTGAGAACACCCCGCTCGCCGGTGTCCTGCTCATAGGCGGCCAGCGCCGGCTCGCCGCCTTCGCGCAGCTCGAAGAGCACGCCGCCGTCCCCCGGATAGCCCTGCCGGTGATCGAAGCCACCGAAATAGATCTGGTCCGGTACGCCGCCGGGAAATGCCTCACAGAACGGCAGGACCCGGTCGAGCGACGTCGTCCCCGCCGGGTTGGGCCGCTTCCTGATCCGGGAACACGCGTCGCAGATGGCCGGCCGTGGCCGCATATCCTCTCCCCTGCCTCTCTTCTATGGCGGTTCGTAGTCGGGGTTGTCGTGCCACGGGCCATATTCCGGCGCGGCCCCACCGTTCCCGACCTCTTCCTCGTTCAGCATCACCCGGAATCTCCGCACGTGCTTGTAGGGGAAACCGCCAGGGATGGCGACCTCCTGCTGGTGCCCGCCGTACAGTTCGCTGCCGACGGTCCGGTCCGCGTCGACGCCGCCCTCCAGGTCGAGCTCGTACTGGTATCTCCCACGCCAGGGCATCGCGGGATTGCGGCTGGTCGACACGAAGGCCCCGTTACCCGCGCCGAGGTGCTGGTCGAGGTCGGCGTCCTGGATGTCCTTCGCCACGAAACCGGTCTCCTTCAACTGGTCCGGGCCACGGTTGTCCACCCGGTAGAGCGGCTCCCGTGTCTCCCGTATCACCACGTTGTCGACATGGCGCCCCAGATTGTCGATGACGTATTCCGACAGGGCCTTCCACTGGGCGTCGGTCCGCGGAGGGGCGACCCGCCCCGCCGCGTACTCGTTGGGCGGGGCGTAACCGGTCGGGGAGATGCCTTGGGGGAAAAAGCTGAGGCCGAGCCGGTCCTTCACCCGCCCCCGCGACTTGAGGTCGTTCTCCGTCCGCACCGTCATGTCGAAGACGTGGGCCGGTACCCAGCGCTCGACAAGGCGCTTGTCCCACACCGTACGCTCGATGACGATGTCGGCGCGGACGGCTCCTACTCTCTTGTGCAGTGGCAGCCGCTCGTCAGCCGGCACGTCCATCTCGCGGCCACGCCGGTCGTACTGGACCCCGCCCCGGATGCGATAACCCCGTCCCTCGTCGAGCAGGCCCGGCCCGTTGCCGGCGAGCCACTCGGCGAGCTTCTCGCGGGCATGCCTCATGGCAGCGTCCTTGGCAGGCCCCGCGAAATGCACGTCGCTCCTGTGCAGATCGGGCTGCGTCTTCTTGACGTATTCCATCCCCGCTGCCCAGGCGGCGTCGATGGCGTCCGTCAAGCTGTCTCGCAGATGGCGGATCGTCCGCTGGATCTGCCGCTGCACGACCCGGTCGTCGTTGGGCACCTCCGGATCGTTCAGCGGAGGCACGAATTCGCCGCGCCGCGCCGCCGCCTCGGCCTCTTCCTCTGCACGCTTCACATAGCCGAGGGCGTCGGAAGACTCCAGGGTGCGGCCGAGATCATGTTTGCCGGACCCGGGCGAGGAAGGCTCCGCCACCGCCGGGCGCGCGCCGGAACCCGCATGGTCTCCCCCCTCCGCCGTCCGGGCGCCCTCACCCGGCGGATAGAGCTCATCGTGCGTCCTGCCGAAATGATTTTTCAGCGCCGCGTAGACGTACTCGTGGCCCTTGCGGATCTCGTGCCATTGTGGATGATGTGACGGTACCGCTCGCCAGTTCTCCTTGAACTCCCGCCAGGCGGCCAGGTCATCAAGGCCGGCGGCGATGATCAGCTCCCGTTCCGCGGCCTTGCCCTCCTCCCACCTGACCCACTGGTGGTTCAGCGCCGCGGTGGCACGGGCATCCCCGACGCGAAAGGCCTCCAGCGCCACATTCACCCAGAAGTCGTCGACGTCGTCCGGCCGCGAGGAGAAGGCGTCCCGGGCATGCACCTCCTCCAGCTCCCGCGTACCCGGCTCCGTGGAACCGTCCGGCCGGCTCGCCGCATCACGAGACAGGTGCCGGTCGATCAGCCGGCCGATCGCCGTGGCCAGCGGGCGCGGCCGTTCGGCGTTGTGGAATTCGGTGAACGCCTCCGCGATCATCTCGTGCGGGTCCGCCGCCCCGATGGTCGACAGGTGCCACTCGACCTCCGTCCTGATCGCCGGATCGTCGTGGAAGTCCCCCGCGTCGTACCGCATGCGCAGCGTCCGCGACACGGCCTGGTCGAGCTCCGCGCGGAGGGCGGGGTCGCCCAGTACGCCCTCGGCGAGCTGGTGACCGTACTCGTGGTGGACGATGCCTTCGACCGTGCCTCCGCCGGGCACCGTACGGCCTGTTTCCTCGTCCCGGGCCGCACGCGCCACCACGCCGGCGGGGTCGGCGAACTGCCGCCGGTTGAGATAGATGCCCCGGCGTTCCCCGTTGGTGACGGCCAGGGCCGATTGCGTGTCCGCGCCGGGGATGTGGGCGAAGTCCTCGTCGAAGTTCACGGCCCGGAAGTGGCGGAGCCCTTCGACCGGATAGCGCTCGGCCAGCTTTCGTACGGCCGCCGCACTCGAACGCGCCGCCTCCGGGTGCATGCCGCCGAGATCGACGCGGAGATCGACGCGGGGGCCGGTGCCAGGCAGGCGTTCCGCCTCCCGCGAGGCGTGGGCTCCGGGGCCCACGTCCCGTGCCGCGAGGGGTGCGGCTGCTCCGCCAGGAGCGCCGCCGGCTGCGGTCGCGGGCTGAGCCGATTCGGCAACCCGCGCCCCCGGCGGAAGAGAGGAACCGCTGCTCCCCGCCGACGGATCCGGAGATGAAGCGGCATGTCCGGTACCCGGCACGTTGGTCCCGCCGAGCGCGTTCGTCAGATCTGCAGCGGACGGGACGACGTCCTCGCGCCCGAGCCCAGCGTTCCCACCAGGAGGGGAAGCAGGGGCCTCAGGCGTGCTCGGCGCTCCCGTATCCGGACGTCCGCGAGAAGGTGCGTCGGGCATCGACCCGCCGCCTTCGTGCCGCACGGAACCGGATACCGGGGAGGACACGGCAGTGGGAGGGCTGGTCGAGCTTGGTGTGGTGGACTCCCGGGACGCTGAGGGATGGGACTGACTCGGTACGGACCCGGCCGATGGGGCCGGCGTCGGGTCGGACTGCGGCGTCGGCGCTCCGGCGGGTGGCAGAGGCGGCTGGGCCGCAGGGGTGGAGTCGGCGCCCCCGGAAGGTCCGGGAACGTGCGGCGCAGGAGAGCCGGCCGCCCCGGGACCGGGCACGGCGGCGGGGCTCGCGGTCCCGGACAGCCCGGAAGGAGGTTCGGCGGTACCCGAAGGGCCGGAAGGAGGTTCGGCGGTCCCTGAAATGTCGGAAGGGGAGCCGGCGGAACCCGGAGAACCAGTCGACGGCGCGGCAGGAGTCGGGCCGGCGTCGAACGGGGTGATCAGCTCGCGGATGCCCGTAGCCGTACCGATGACGGATTGGGAGACGCCCGCACGTGCCATGTCCTCGAGCGAGACGGGCTCCCCCGTGATGAAGCCCATCACCGCGGCCGCCGCGGCGCCACCCGTGGCGCCGCTGAACGCGTTGTTGCCGGCGGCTCGCAGCAGCAACATCCGGCCGGCGTCGGCGATGCCGGTCGTCCCGGGCGCGCCCTTGCGGTTCAGGGCGCCCTGGGTGAGGCTCTGCACGATCGACTCCATGGCCTCCTGGAAACCCTCGATGGCCGCCTTGCCGAGGTCGATGCGGTCCCGGTTGCCCTGGAACGCCTGTACGCCCTGGACCGCCACGGACAGGCCGGCCCCGGTCGCGAAGTCGACGGCGGCGTACCGAAGCAAGGACTGCAGCAGTTGCCGGTAGATGAGCGTGATTTGCATCCGCTGCTGAGCCAGCCGGGCCGCGACCGCGACCGCGGTGATCCCGCCGGTCCAGAGCGCGGTCACGAGCCGCGCGATCGAGACGACCACCACGGCGAGCGTGGCGAGGATCATCATCTGGGCGTATTCGATCTCGGTGGCGGCGTCCTTGAACTGTGTGCCCATGGCCCGGCAGAGCTGTTCGAGCCGGGCGGCCGACTCGCGCAGCTCGCTCGCGCGGCCCGCGAACGCCTCGGACGAGTCGCCGGTGTTGTGGGAACTGACCTGGCCGAGCACCTCGTCCAGGTGGGGAAGGAGCGCCGCCACGTCGTCCGCCGCGCGCAGCCACGCGTCGCCGAGGCGGCGCATGGCCTCGATGTCGACATCCGGCCACTTGCAGCCGCCCAGCCATCCGGCCGCCCACTCGGCCCAGGAGGGGAACTCCATGGATCAGGCCTTCGAACCCATGCCGCCGTCGGTCTCCGCCGCGAGGCGACCCGTATCCGCGACCTCCTCCGCGGTGCCGGACAGCTGCGTGACCACCTGGCCGAACAGGTGCATCGCGACGTCGCTGTTGGGCTCGAGCGATTCGGCGAGTTGCCGGCCAGCCTCGTCGTTCCGCTCCCAGCCCTCGTTGGCGGCGATCTCCCCCTCCAGCGTCGACCTGATCGTGTCGAGCTCCCCGGCCAGGGCGTGCAGCCGCGCGGCGTCGCCGGACAGCCCTTCAGGCTGCACTTCCATGCGCCTGACGTTCACATTCCGCCTTTCCTCGGGTGCGTTATGGCGCCGATCCAGCGTCACGTGACATGTGCGGCCGGATATCAGGTCAACTATCGGCGAAATAATGTGAACGCAGTTTCGGATTGCGGCATCAGGCCATCGTACTGTCGCTGCGCCGCAGACCAGAATGCATCAAAAAACTTCGAAATATGGCCCGCACCTTCGACGGATGCACGTCCGGCGGATCGGTCACCCGGCCTTTGACCGGCATCGCCGCCGGCGGATGAAGATCACTGTCGCGGACGTGCCCGCGACGAGAAGACCTCCGAGGATGATGACGGGCGGGATGACGTCCATCCGCTCCTCGACGGCGTCAGGAAGCCGGAACATGCCGGGCCCCACCGCGAACGTCCCCGAGTCGTCGATGGCACCGCAGGTGATCGTGTAGGTGCCCGGCGGCACCGGATTGTCGGAGGTGAGGGTGACGACCCAGTCCTTGCCACCGACGGTCGTGCTCGGGCCCGGGCTGTGGTCGAGCTCGATCGCCCGGCCCGCGGAGTCCTTCACCTCGCAGAAGGTCGCGTAGTTGGGCGGCTCCCGGAAGATCGCCAGGCCCTCGCGGTCGAGCCGCACGGTCTGCTCCTGCCCCGCCCGCAGCTCGGCGACGGGATCCGGCGGCACCTCCAGCAGCCACCAGAGCAGCCACAGGCCGGCCGCGACCACGGCCAGAACTCCGACAGGCACCAGATACCAGCGCGCCGACGGCCGCGGAGACCTCGCAGACCGTGGGTATGTCATGCGAGGGAGATTAGCGACGCGACAGGACGGACAGGACCCTTCGCCAAAGCTGGAACACCGGGAAGATGGCGTCCTGCTGTTCCACGACACTCAAGATGGTGATCTATGGCCTGCCTGAGCCATCGGCGATGAAGATGAGCCGGTGAGATGTCAGTGGGCTATGTCCGTTTTCATGTGCGACAACGTGGTGGTGATGAACGACCCTGGTGCTGGGGTTTTGTCGCCGTGATGTGACGATGCGGAATCGATCGACTCGTTCGTGTTGATCGCGGCGTGAGGGCAGCGCCAGCGTGACCACGTTCGTGAAAGGCCACGACCCTCCCGCTTTCGATTGGCGCCGAGACCGGGAGGGCCGTGGGTGGCAGTGCCGGAGGCACCACATGGTCACGGTAGAGGTCGATGCCGTCTGCGTCGAGCGCAGGCTGAACAATGGTGAGCTGAACTGTCCCCGGTGCGGCGGCGTGCTGGCCGGGTGGGGATTCGGGCGATCGCGGCGGCTGCGCGAGCCCGACGGCGGGGTGAAGGAGATCCGACCGGCTGCTCGGCTGCCCTTCAGGCAAGATGCGTGCCGGGAGCGACGGTCGGCTGGAAGAGATCAGGCCTGTGCTGGCGGACCTGGTCGCCCATCGGGCCGTGTTCCCACAGGGGATCGACAACGCCGAGGGGGATGCTGATTCTCTGTAGCCCCGATGCCGGATCGATGGGCAGCCGGGCCCGATGGGCCAACAACCAGTTGGGGGCGTTGTGAGGAATCTCGAATTCGCCCCAGCCGACCAGGCCGATGCATTGCCCGGCTCCGGTTCGGACACCTATCCTGCCGGCCTTGGTAATGGTCCGTGTACTGGAAATCCCGCTTTCCACGACATCGATGCGCTCAACGTGTCGCCATGCCAGGCGCACACGCGATCCGTACCGGTCCTCCATCTCCACGCCCTCAGTAGAGAGGCGCACAACCGTGGCAGCGGCCATCTGCCGCCACCTGACCAACCGCACTCCAGCGAGGGCCACCGTCGCCCCTGCTGCAAGGATCACCAGCTCGCTCCGATGATGATCAGGGATGAAGGCGATGAATACCAGCCATACGGGGATTAGGAGCACGGAAGGGAGAAACAACCGAACAACGGTCGCGACCGAAAATGCGCGCGCCATGCGGAACTCTTCCATGAACTAAACCTGGGACCTCGACGCCATCGATGTCAATGTGGGATGTACTGCTTGTGTCGTGATCGCGAGGGCCGTGGCGCTGTTCTTGGACCATGGCCTTGACGTCTTGCGCAGACCGGGATGTCTCCGTATAGAGCAGGCGCAATGACAAGGTGCACATCAAGCCGACAAGCCGCACACCAAGACCCCGTCAGTCTCACGCTGCCGGGGTCTTCTCGCACCACCACATCCTCATCCTGAATGACGCGTTCATCCTCAACTTGAGTGTCCGCGCACACCTGCGCGCCTACATGTTCCTGCTGATCACTTCCGGCGTGTCCGGGTTGTCGCTGGTGTCGATGATCCGCCGTTCGTCCGTACCGGCCGGGACCGCGCTCCTCGGTCAGCTGGGCGTCGGCGAGCCGGTCGAGGAGGCTTTCGGCGTGCGCGACCGGCACGCGGGCGAGCGCGGCCGCCGCGGCCACCCCGAGGTCCGCGGTCTCCAGGAGGCTTGCCAGACGGAACATGCGCTTGCGCTCGGTGAGGGTGCGCAGCCGCGCCGCCGCTTCGTCGGGGTCGGCCGGGATGGCGGAGCTGCCGACGCCGAGGGAACGCAGCATCCGGCTGAGCGCGCTGACCTTCGAGGACGAAGGTGGCGCGCCATCCCACCACAGCGCGTCGAGGAGCCGGGACGACGGTACGGGCCGATTCGCCGAACGAAGTAGCAGCCCGAGGAGCATCCGCTGCTTACGCGACCCGATGTCGACGGGCTCGGCGTCGCCGGCGCCGGCGACACCGCCTCAGCCGGGCCGTTGCCCGCCGGGACCGTGACCTCGAGCCGGCCGAGAACGCTGAAGGCCAGCTCAGCCATGGGCGGCACCTGGGACGATGGCGGGTTTGACAAGCCCCGTTAACCCTCGGCTCATACGTCCGGTCATACGCCGACACTAACACCCGTACGCCATTGTGAGCCTGACGTTCGAGGGGCGGGCCCCTCAAGCGTTTGTCCAGCACTCGACCATTCGGAAGAGAGACGACATGAAGCTCGTTTTCAAGCAGGCGGTTCTCGTTCCCGCGGCGATTATGGCGATGGCACTGACGGGTGCGGCCCCGGCCGGTGCCGCCGTGTCCGGCCCGCTCGGCAGCACCGGCGCACAGGTCCAGCAGGAAGGGCCTTCGACCCTCGGCGAACTGTCGATCCCCTGCGGAAAGCCGCCCGTGGCGGGGAGAGCCAATTTCTCGTACAACCCCGGGTCGGCCTCGGTGACGGTGTACTACAACAACCACTGCAACCATATGGTGGCGGTCCAGGTGCTCGCCTTCAGCGGAAGCGAGGACCAGTACACCTGCATTCAGGCGCCTCCTCACACCAAGAGCAGCAAGAAGGTCAGCTACGGCCTGGCCGGCAGCTTCCAATGGCTCAAGAAGGGCTGTAACCGGCCCTGAACGATTAAGGCCGGGCGTTCGACGCCCCTCTGTTCAGTTTGCCAACGGCTCAGGCGAGAAAGTCGCGAGCCGGACAAGCAGCAAAAGCTCCTTCGTCTGCTGGGAACCCACCCGCCTGGCCGCCGGCCACGGCGCCGAGCCCTCGCAGCAGGGCGACGAACACGCGAAAGGACGACCGACGTGATGAGAGGAATCGCCGGCGCGGCCTGCGTGGCGTTCGGACTGATGACCGTCACCGCAGCTCCCGCCATGGCCGCGGAGGGCCGCCTGGTCCTGCGCGGCGCCGAGACGACCTCGGTGCTGACCGACCCCCGCCCAGGCTGCTACCGCGCCACCGTTGCCTTCACCACCGTGGCCAACGACACCGACACGGCCGTCACCGTCTACAGCGAGCCCGGCTGCGCCGGTGCTTCGCTGGTGGTCCCCCCGGGCCGCACCACAGCGGTCGGTGAGCGCCTGAGCGTCTCCGTTCCCTCCTGATCGCGAAGCAGCTGGGGTGAGGTCCGCTTCTTGGACGCCGGGTCGTCCGAGGAGCGGGCCTTCGCCCATGACCGGCGGAGCTACGCGGCGTCGCGCAACGCTCGGATCGCCGCGAGCACCTCGTCCCGGTTTCCCGCCGACTTCATCCACGCGGGCAGCCGCTCCAGCAGGCTCTGCGACCCCGCGGGCCGGGGCCGCTCACGCAACGTCGCGGCGACGTACGCCTCCATGAACTCCAGATGAGCCACGTTGTACGCCCACAACACCTGCCCCCGGCACGGCCGTCGCAACCACAGCGGAAGCCCGAAGTAGGGGTCGTCGGGACCGCCCAACGCCGGCACCGCGAACACACCGCGCGAGGAGAAGTACGCGTCCCCCTCGCCCGTCCGCCACGGCTGGGGCGTCCATTCGGCGACATGACCGCACGCGGGACACGTGAGCCGGTGCGGCGCCGTCAGCCAGCCGACCGCGTACCTGTGCCCGTCCCGATGATCGGGACGCACGGCCACCAGCGCGCGACCATCGCACCGTGGGCACCGGACCAGGATCTCCTTGGCGAAATGCCACAACCGCACCCCAGGATCCCGAAACCGGTGCCCGCCGTCCTGCTCACCCTCCATACGGTCCATCCTGCCGCGCCGCCCGGGCCGGATGGTCGTACGCAGACTGTCCGGCCAGGCCTGCCCGACCGGCTGAGCAGCGGACGGCCGACGCCGGACCGGCAGCCGGCCGCCCGCCGTTCACTGCTTGGCGACCTCCTTGTCCGCCGGGCAGCGGGTGCCCTTGGCGGGCACGGTCAGGGAGATCAGGTACTTGTCCATCACCGCCGTGGTGCAGTCAGTCATGCCGTAGATGCCGTGGCCCCAGCCCTCGTAGCTCAGCAGCCTGGCCTTGGGACCGAGCTGGCGGGCCACGTTCGCCGACCACGCGTACGGCGTGGACGGATCATGCCGGGAGGCGCCGACCAGCAGCGGAGCGCTCCCCTTGTACCGCAGCCGGTGCTGCGGGTTGTTGACCGGATGACCCTGGCACCGCGGCATGTCACCCATCGGCATCGGGTTGTACCGCATGTCCGGGGCCACCGCGTTGGCGGCGCGCATCACCCCGGCATACGCCTTGTAGCTGCTCAGCTTGAGGTTGTAATCCTCACACAGGATCGCGGTGGGGAACTCGGCGTGCTCACCGCTGGCGGGTCCGTTGCCGGGAGGGCCCGGCATGTCCGCGGGCACCGGGCCGCCGTCGAGAGCGCGCAGCACCTTGGCCTCCAGCGCCCAGTCCGGCCCCTCATTCATGATCACGCCCAGCCACAGCAGGTTGTGAGCGCTCACCGGCTGGTCGGTGTGACCCGGCCAGTACAGCTTGCCGCGATCGGCCTTGTTCAGCAGCTTCTTCCACAACGCCCGCACATCGCTGCCGTGCAGCACACAACTGGCGTCGCGCTTGCACCAGGCGACGAACTCGTCGAAGCCGTCCTGGACCGCCGCCGCCTCGCTGACCTGGAACGCCTTGGCGTTCAGGCTGTGGTCCATGTTGCTGTCCAGCACCATGGCCCGCACCCGGTTCGGGAACAGCTCCGCGTACATCTGCTGGGCCAGCGTGCCGTAGGACACACCGTAGGAGGTCAGCTTCTCATCGCCCAGCGCGGCGCGGATGGCGTCCATGTCACGCGCCACGTTCGCCGAGTCGATGTGGTCATACAACGGGCCGGTGAGCTTACGGCAGTCCGCACGCAACTCCTTGTTGAAGGCGATCCACTTGTCGTAGTCGGCCTGGCTGCTCATCACCTCGTACGGAATCTTGTTGTACACCGACGCCGAACAGGTCACCGCACCACTACGGGCCACCCCCCGCGGGTCGTAGCTGACGATGTCGAAACGCCGCTGCACCTCCTCACTGAACCCCGAAGGACGAAGAATGTCGTTCACACCGGAGTTGCCAGGCCCACCCGGATTGGTCAGCAACGACCCGATCCGCGCGGAAGGATCAGCGGCCTTACGCCGGGCGAGAGCCAACTCCACGGTGGGCCCGTCCGGCTTCGACCAGTCGATCGGGACAGCCAGCTTGCCGCACTCGACGCTGGGCTCGTCCTCACACGCACCCCACGCGATGCCACCCTTGTCGGCGGCGTCCGTGACACCCTTTCCAGGCACGGCCGCGTTCGCCACCCCGGCCATCGAGGCAGGTAAGAGGGCCGCCATCACGACGAAGCCGGTGGCGAGCGTGGATAGTCTTCTCCGCACATTTCTCCAATCGTGGATCGGCGGACCGGCCCGCGCACACGGACGCGACCGGCCTCCCCCCTCACGCGCCTGCCGACCGCTACAGGGCGGGAACACAGGCTCGTCGAAGGCCGACCTGCAGGCTGTCGAGACGTACCTAAGCCGAGCAGGGTCGTGGACGCCTGCCTCTTTTGATCTTTTAGCCCTCGAATATAACAGGACGAAAGCCTAATTTTGCCCTCGGGCCGCGCATCGCCCCGTTCGTACGACAGCGCAACCGACCTGACCGATGGCGCCCACACGGCGGCCCAGCGGCCACGCAGCCGCTCCCGACCTGGGTTGGAACGCTCTCACGACAGGAGAATGTCTTGGCACTGCTGACGTCGCTGGACAGGCGCAACATGAATTCCGCCCACGAGCCCCTGCCCCGCTTCCACCCGTGACCTCCCAGGACGTGCCGTACGCGAGCCGTCCGCGCGGCCGCACTCGCGATCTGGCCGTGCACACAACTTAGATGAAACATTTACTATTCTCGGTGACTGGTGTTCAATAAGCCATGTCGATGCGTGAACCTCCTACATGATCGGAGTGAGTCGTGAAGCTCAGAAGAATGGCGTTACGCACGGCGGCGATCGGCATCGCCGCAGCCTCCGTACTCGGTGTCATAAGCACCCCGGCATCCGCCGACTGCCGTGGAGGGGGTCATTACTGCTATCACTCGATCGGCCGGTGATGATACGGCTGCTCGCAGGACAGTTCTCAAGGTCGGGGAATCGGGCGCCGCGCACCGGCACAGCCGGTGACCAGGGCAAACCCGCCTGACCAGGGACGTCGGGTAGGGAGCCGGCGGGGCGGCGCATTCTGGCGGCGAAATTCGGGGACTTGGTTCCCCGCTTGCCGACGGTTGTACTCTCCCGACGACCATGACCAGACTTTCAGCTGCGTTTCCAGCTCCCGCCCCTCGAATCGCACAACCAGCGCTCATTCGCCTGTCCGGCCGGCGCATTATGCCGTTCCGGTCATCTCGCTATTGACGTGCGTCGCAAGCACCGGGCCACCCATTTTTGACAGCCGTATGTGTCAGTGCTTTTACCGCTATCGAGCCTGCAGCGACGCTCTTTTGTGCCGCTCCTCCGCACGCCTATGCGCGCCGCCGCCGCAGGCCGCAGGCGATCCCGTATCGGATCGCGATCATCTGCCGGTGCGCCGGCCCGAGAGCACGAACCTAACACCGCATGACTCCGCGACGTTCGTCCTCCGCCCGATCGTGAGCCTGACCCCGCAGCCGGTACGCCGCGCGGTACGCGCTCGGGAGGACGACGATGCGCTCGGTGATGCGCCGACGCAAGGGTCACCGATGAGCCGAAGTCGGCCAGCTCGACGACGCTCTCGATCGGGGTGTCGGCGGTCCCCAGGATCTCCCGGACGCGCTCCAGCCGCGCCGCCAGCAGCCGAGGGCTGAAACTGGCCTTATGGTTCATCCAGCACACCTACGGCCCTCAAACGTCGATGAACGTGGAAATGGTCTCGGAGTACGAAACCCGCTGTGCACGCTCCTCCTGATCGTCAACGGTGCGGCCACGGTGACCGCATACGTGACCTGCCAGCCGGAGGGTAAGGCCGTGGCGCGGACATGCGCAATGGCCGGGGAAAGCCCGGGCATCGCCCTGTCCTGACCCTTATCAGTGGGAGAACGTGAGAGGCAGGCCGATCATGCAATTGGCTGCTCATCTCCTTGGGAGCACGGAGACGCTACGCGAAGACGTGTTTCCATAGCCCTCGGAATGGAATCAGCATGACGAGAATGCACGTGCTCCTGTCAGCGCTCGCCTCCACCGTCCTTCTCCTGGTCACATCCGCTGCGCCTGCGGCAGCGACTCCGCCTTCTACCAACCCATCCGGCAAGTACTGCGTGATGGTCATCGGCAAGGCGCCTCCCGGAGAGGCGTCACCAGTCCGGTCACACGAATGCGCCGATGACTACGCCACCGCCTCCAGCAAGGCCGGCGCGAACGACACGGTGCTCCTCATGGAGTGGTTCTGGAACGCCAACAACAGCCCCTCCGACCTGACCCGCATCCACGGCGACGCCGGCAACTGCGACCCCGACGGCTATCGCATCAACATCCTCGACCATTGGGCAAACAACATCTCCGGCTTCAACTCATACAGCAGGTGCAACGTCGTCACGGGGTACAACTTCACCCTCTGGCAAGGCGACTCGCAGCGGTGGTCGATGCACAAGCCCTGCAAGTGCCTGCTGCAGGGGTGGGTCGGCTCGTACATGAACGACCGCATCGAATCCTTCTGGATCCGCGAGGGCTGAGCCACAACGATCTCACAGGCGGCGGGTACCCCGGCCCGGCCCTCGTCGCGTCGGCTATATCGCCGCGCGGAATCGCTCGTAGCGTTCTGCGAGGAGGTCAGGGTTGGGACGGTCAGCGCGTCGTTTGGGAAGCTCGAGCCTGACACTCTGCATCTCTTGAAGTCCGTGCTTCAACATCGGCCCGTCAACCTCCCGCAGAACGTCGGCCCGTACTTCGATGACGAAGTCGGGACGGACTCCAAGAATGTTCTCGTCGTACGCCGCATGGTGGATCTTGCAGAGGGAAACACCGTTGGACACGGCGGGGACTCCCCTGACGTCACGGTCAGGGATGATGTGGGCGGCATCGAGGAGCGACCGATGTCGCAGGCGGCACATGGCACAACTGCTCTCGTACGCCTGGATAACCCGCTGCCGGAAGACCGGCTGATGCAGTCGATTTCTGCTGATTCTCTGAGAATATCGGCGCTCGATCTCACTCGTTACACCGTCGACCGACAGGTGACGCTGGCTATCCTCCAACGCCACTGCCACTTGAGACTGATCGGCTTCAACAGCAGTGACCCAAACGGGAGCGAAGGGCAGGTAGAGCCCCGGACCGATGCCGAAGAACCACATCAGCGGCACTTGGCGATCGTGAGCAACCTGCAGTGCAGCATTGGTGTAGTGCTTGAGGTTCCCCTGGAATTTGTACCGCAACAGGCCGTCGTCGCCGACCGCATCCTCATAAGGCGGACGTTTGCGGTCAGAGGTGTACGTCGTCAGGATTGACAACGCAGCGGCCAGTCCCTTGGGTTTTCTGATGCCAAGCTGATTATCGATCAGGGGAAACGTCTGTCCCTCGAACTGGAAGTTGAGCAGCTCACGACGTGTCACGACAGGGTCGTCGGGTGTACACCGTTGGCGAAGCCACGCTAGGGCTGCCGCTCGCACACGGCTGTCCAGATCAGGGCCGGTAGTCGCGATCACAAGTCTTGTTTCTACACCTCTAGCCAGGCAAGCCGCTAGGGGCGGCCGCACCCGAACGGCACAGTCCTCCATGTCGCCGGGGTTCCGAATCGACGAACAGAACCCTAGCTAATGTGGCCATATCGAGGGTATAGATCCTTATGGTGCTCGCGATGATAGCGAAGGGAGTTCTGGTCTATGTCGTGCTTCCTAGCCAACTCACCGAGTGCCACCCCGTCCACTTGATCGATTACCTGATAGTCGTCATCGACGACAATAGCGCCATAAACAAAGAGCTCACTATGATTCGGACATAGACAGAGCATATTGTCGAGGCTATCGGAGCCGTTATGGGGACGCTCCAACCCTCTGATATGCACGGTGTTCGCTAGACACAAGCCGCCCGGCATCTTCAGAACGATGCCGCAAACTTGACATGCATACTTGTAGAGCTCCTTGAGCTTATTAGACAGCGAGATATCGGCGTACAAGTCCGATGAGACCTTCTGCCAACGCCCGAGCTCCGGCTCGTGAGACGCTTCCCCAACGGCCCGATCGACCCCGTCAGAAATCTTCTCGAGTCGGAACTGCAGGACACTCGGGCCATCGATGCTCCGCGCTGTCCAATAGTCGGTGACCTTGAACAGACCGTCATACCGGTAGCCGTATTCCGGCGAGTGTTCCGGGTCACCAGACGCGCCACGAACCACTCGAACAGGTAGCCCCGTAATGATGTTCTTGATGAGAGCGGCATTACCGGAGTGCTTGGGCGACTGATCGGCAATTTGCATTCCACTATTCGGGTCTCGCCCGCCATGACCTGTATAGATGATCACATTGCCGTAGTCACGGTCGTCCTTGTATCCCCCCGAGACTACTATCGATTCCGCGCCTCCACGCTCAGCTGTGCCGCAAATGCCCGCTTGCAGCGGCCGATGGATTTTAGCGTCGTGGAGTTCTCGACGGTTCTGAAATATAGGGGAAGGCCTCCCCCGCCACGTAGGGCCATAATAGGATTTGGTTTGGGCTTTGTACGCTCGGTTGCGAAAGAGGTTCAGGTTCGCACCGAAGTCCCGTTCACGGTTTTGAGGGATCGGCATGTTCTTGTTCCGCAGAGCATTCCTGGCATACCTGAACAGTCCATCCACCGTGAAGAACTCTGCGCCGTCTGGATCTCCCTTTCTGATCAGGTCAATCAGCTCACCTGTGAAGGCACTGTATTGGCCAGCCACTTTCGCGTTTTTCATAGAGGCAGCCATAACATACGTGCCATTGATCGCAGCGCTGTCTGCCATGAGTTCAGCCTCATCGTCGCCGCTCATGATGTCGAGTGCACGACCGCTATGACAACAATCCAGAATGACCACAATGCGCCGAGCCTGACCATCAAGCAACTCGTGCCTCAGATGAGGAAATTGCACCGCGGTATACAAGCGTTCCCGGTTCGACTCTGGTAGCGTCAGATAGAGTTCACTCGCTGCTGAATCATAGAGGCCGTGACCAGCAAAATAGACCAAAAGCGTGTCTTTTGCTGCAGCCACCGCGTCACGTACAGGATCGAGCATTTCACTAGGCGACTGCGGGTTGAGTATTACGGCACAGTTCTCCGGAGGAAGCCCCCAGAGCGCCTTGTCCTGCAGCAGCTTTTTCAGCGCGTTGAGGTTATTTTCCACTGCCGGCAACTCGGGCATGTGGGTGTATGCACTCGTCCCAATGAGTACCGCACGCGAGTCAGATATGCTTGGCAGCGTCAATCGTCAAGATCCATTGCATTGAGGAGTTTCACCACTTCGTCCATGCTAGCTCCGGTAACCTCCACTCGCATAGCACCGTTATCACTGCGTTCGATCGTCACCTTAGCCTGCCGGCGCCGTGTAGAAATCCAGCCGAGGATAGCGTCAGCGAGCCCTGGTAGTTGAAGACTGCTCGTGATCACTAAGCTGATGAGATCAAGCGTGTCACCCATCTCGTCAGCTTTGAGCTCTTTCGAGACGAGGCGAACCTCCGCATGGTGCCGAATGGTCGGATCCTCGCGAAGCCAGTCGTATAACGACCGTAAATCCTGATCAGCATTATCTCCGGCAACCCGAATGTTGATAGCCATGACCACCCTTGCCCGCAATCCTGATTGCTCGTACGACGCGGTAAGAGTACATGGGCAAACAACCTCAGGTGCCATGTATACGACTAATCCGACCAATACCGTCCAGTAGCCATCAAGCCTGTACGGTATGTGCATGCTAGGGCGGCATTGGGTGCATCAAGCCCCCTCGGCCTGAGTTGCGAGATATCTAGTCCTCGGAGGTCTTCACACCCCGGGAGCGGCTCACGAAGGTTCCCTTGCCCAAGACTGAATAGAGAGTGCCGTCCTCGATCAAGGCGTTCAGCGCCCTACGCGCCGTCCCTTTTGACACACCCAGTTCCTCGGCCAGTCGCGGCTCCCCAGGGACCGGCATGCCCGGCTGGTATACCCCTTCAGCGATCCTGCGCCTGACCTCATTGGCCACAGCCTGCCAGCGCAGTTCGTCGGGCTTGAACTCCATGGAGGTAACGGTAGGAACCCGAAGGTTCCCTCTCATTCCCTGGGGTACCTAGGGGTACCTCTAGGTAGGGCTAGGTAGGTTGCCGTATGCTGCGGTCATGCCTCAACGCTCTCGCTCCCCCTGGCCGTCTGCCCTCCTCGGCATACCCATCCAGCTGCCGCGGAGATCCGGCTCGCACGGAGTTACACCACTGACCTACGGTTCACTCCTCTGCTTACGACAGAGGTCCAGGCCGTACTGGAGAGGCACGGTTATCGCCTTCCCCTTGGGAGCGACCACATCCCCGACCTCGTTCTGGCGCGCGTCGACATCGCGCTCAAGAACCTCGTCGAGATCTACGAAGGAAGGATCTGGTGACCCGGCGCAACCAGTTCCCCGACTTCCACGGCCCGCACGCCGAGCCACCCAAGCCGGACCGCGTCACCCTCACCTGGCACGAACCGTCCATACGGGTTCCTCGCATCCGTGTCGTCTCGCACACCTGTCAGTGCCAGGCGGTGACGTACGAGTTGTGCGCCGCCGCCGGTCAGGCCTTTGTCCGCCGTACGGACCGCGGAACGGGCGCCGTCCACGAAACCGCGTGGTCTCTCACGTCGGCGGCCATGCGTACGTTCACCCAAATCCTCGAAGGCGAGGCCCGATGAAGACCTTCACCGTCACCATCGCGGGGAACGAGCGCTTCGACGGCGAGGCCCCCTACACCTGGGTGGTCACGGCCCCCGACATGGCGACCGCCGTCAACCGGGCCCTGGCCCACCACGCGCTCTCCCTGACCCAGCACCTATGTGACCTGGAAATCGACCCCCTCCACACGTTCGAAGGTCCGCCCCCGGACGACTGCACGTACCACTGGAACGATCTACGAACCGCCACCCCGTCCCAGCCGTTGGCAACGACCCTCTCCAAAGCCACAATCCGCACATCGACGTCCTGAGAATCTGAGCAAAGCCCGCCGAAGCCGCGCCGCCCTCCCCCAAGGACTACGTACAGTAACGACATGGATCCCGTGAGCGTCGTGGGGGCGTTGGCGGGGGTGGCCGCGGTGGTCATCGCCGTCCTGCAGTTGCGCCGGACCCCTCGTGAGAGCCTCCCGGCCCCTGTGGTCCCGCCTCCGGCTGACACGCCTTCTTCTCGTACCCCTCCGTCCCAAGCACAAGCAGGTATGTCCCACGCCCCGCCCGACATTTCCGACACGCCCGCTGCCGACGAGCAGCCGGAACCGCCCGTCGTCCCGGTGCTCCGGGCGCCGGTCGGGCGGCTGCCCCAGGTCCGCGGCAGAGAGGACCTGCTGCAGTGGTTGGAGCAGCGTCTGGCCGAGCCGGACGGCGCGTTCCACGTACTGGGCGGTCTGGGAGGAGTCGGCAAGACCACGGTCGCGCTCACGCTGGCCGAACGGGCTCAGCAGGCGGGACGGCACGTGTGGTGGATCGCCGCCACGGACGCGCAGACCGTGACGTCGTCCCTGCTGGCCCTGGCCGGCGAGCTGGGCGCCTCGGCGATCGAGGTGGAGGAGGCTCGGGCCGGACGGCGTGATCCCGCCACCGTGTTGTGGACGCGGCTGGAGCAGCGGACCGGGTGGCTGCTCGTCCTCGACAACGCCGACGACCCGCGGGCGCTGGAGGTCGCGGCGGCACCGGTACGCGACGCGACCGGCTGGCTGCGGCCCACCACGTCGGGGCTCGTCGTGGTGACCACCCGCGTCGTCGAGCAGCGGGTCTGGGGCCGGTACGGGCGGGTCCATCCCCTCCTGTGCATGAGCGAGAGCGACGGGGCGCGGATGTTGCTCGACCTCGCCGGAGACGCCGGCACGCTGGAGCAGGCCGGCGCGGTGGCCAGGCGTCTGGGCGGGCTGCCGCTGGCGTTGTCGCACGCCGGCAACCACCTCGCCTCCCCCTTCTCCACGGAGCGGACCTTCCCCGACTACCTGCTCGCTCTGGACGACCGCTTTCCCGCGCTCCTCAGCGGCGACGGTGCCGGGACGTCCATCACCACCACCTGGGAGATCTCCCTCGACGCCCTGGCCGGGCGTGGCTGCGGGCAGGCCCGCCCCCTGCTGCGGGTGCTGGCCTGTCTCGCTCCCGCGGTGGAGATCGACATCGGCCTGCTGGACGCCGCTCTGCTGGGTGACCTCTGCCGCGGCGAGCACAACGTACGCCCGGGGCTGGAGGCGCTGAGGTCCATGGGCCTCATCCAGATCCGCTCCCCTTCCTCGCTGGTGGTCCACCCGTTGGTCGCCGAGGCGAGCCGTACACACGTCACACCCGCCATCACCGCGGTCGCGGTCGCCCTCGTACGCGGCGCGCTGTCCGGCAGGCGGCACGACGCGCCCTCCGACTGGCCCGCCTGGCAGGAGTTGATGCCTCACCTGCGCGCCCTGCTGTCCATCGCTCCCTCCGCCCTGGCAGAGCTGGCTCTGACCGAGCTGACCGACCTGGTGAGCCGCGCGTGCGGAGCGCTCCGGGCGAGCGGCTACTACGCCGCGGCCACGGAGCTCGCGACGCTCTCACTCCGGCAGGCCGACGTGCTGGGGGCGGTCCATCCGCGTGTGCTGGCCCTGCGCCACCAGCGGGGCGCCGCGTGGGCGTCCATGGCCAGGGCCGTCAAGGCGGAGGCGGAACTGGCGTACGTGCTGCGCGCGCGGGCCGAAACGCTGGGCGCGGAGCATCCCGACACGCTGGCGACCCGGCACGAGTTCGGGTTCGCCCTGTTCGAGCAGGGACGTTACGTCGAGGCGCACGACTGCTACGAGCAGACGCTGGCCACCAGGACGCGGGTCCTCGGCCCTGACCATCCGGACACCCTCACCACCTGGCACGAGATCGGCCGGGTCCTCGCCATGCGCGCCCTGCTCCACGAGGCCGAGGCGGTGTGCCGGAGGGTGGTTGAGGCGCGCGCCCGTGTGCTCGGCCCCGACCATCCCGACACCCTGGCCAGCCGCTTCCACCACATCCGCGCCTTCAGCGATCTCGGCGACTACGCGACGGCGGAGAGGGGGTACGCCGACCTGCTCGAGGCCCGTACCCGCGTCATCGGGCCGGACCACCATCTCACGCTGCGCACCCGTTTCAACATGCTGATGATGGTGGCCCTGCAAGGACGCACGATCGAGGCCGCGCTCGGGATGGCCGACCTGGCGGCCTACCAGACCAAGGTCCTCGGTCCCGGCCACCCCGACATCCTGCTCACCAGGTCGAACAGGGCCTGGATGCTTCGCGACATCGGCCAGGAGAGCGAGGCCGAGCAGGAACTCGACACGATCATGCGAACGGCCCCGCAGGTGTGGGGCGAGAACCACATCTACACCCTGGACATCCGCTACGAGCTGGCCCGGACATGGCGGGTCGCCGGTGCTCACGGCCGGGCGGAGGACGAGCTGCGCGACGTACTGCGCCGCCAGACCCGCACGCTGGGACCGCGGCATCCCCAGACACTCGCGACCCGCTACGAGATCGCCCGCGTCCTGGAGGAACAGTGCCTCTGGGACCAGGCCTGCCGCGAATACCGTGCGGTGCTGGAGCTGTACACGGCCACGTGCGGCCCGGACCACCCGCAGGCCCTACGGGCAGAAGAGGGACACACAAGAACGTCGCTGCATGCCCGCTAGGCCACGGACGGCACTTCCGGCCGCACCCGGTCCCACGCGAACGTCGCCCGCGACTCAGGGGACGAGGGTGTGCAGGGGTGTGGCCGGGAGTGCGATCCAGCCTTCCGTGGCCGCTGCCCGCTCATGGTCCCCGTCGGGCACGGTCGCGAGGCCGAGCGCTGACGCGCGTGCCGCGAAAGCCGAGATGACGGCGTCGGTGGCGTCGTCGGAGGTCCGGCAGAGCGGCTCGTGATCTCCCAGGTCGAGCCACGGCGCCGCGTCTTTCAGCCGGTCGACCAGTTCTCCCAGAGCGGCGAGGTTGGCGGTGCGCTTGTAGCCGCGGTGGGGCAGCCCCCACAGTTTGAGGGCGGCGGCCGGATAGACCTCGACCACCGCGCCCCCGCCCCGCCGGTCGACGGGCTGACCGCGGCGTGCCAGCTCGGCCAGCAGGGCGGCGCAGCGCATGGTGGTGTGTGCGATGCGGTCGGCGGAGACGCTGAGCGGCGTCAGCCCGGTCCGCGCGTGCACCACCTGGTCGGTGACCCGCCAGGCCAGGTCGCGCCGCCAGGCCCGGCCCGTGAGGCCGTCCGGGACCTCGACGTGCCCGGCGCGGTGGGCGGTGACGAAGTCGACGAACCGGTCCGGCCAGCCGAGCGGGCAGTCGATCCCCGCCTTGCCGGCCTCCGTCACCGCCTCGACGATCACCTCGTCGTCGGCGCCGGTCCGTACGTCGACGAGCCGGGCGCGGCCGTCGTGCCAGTCGAGCCGGGCCACCGCGGTCCGTGCCGCCTCCGCGGCGAGATCGACGCCGACCGTCACCATGTCCTCCACGGTAGGCCCCGAAGCCGCGAACGTCCCGATCCGCTTCGCGTCATGGGCGAGCGGCGAACGGCGTCAACACCGTCTGAGCGCGGCGGGGGTCATCCCAGGGCCTCGTGGGCGGAGTCGACGCTGCGCCGCAGGGCCTGCTCCAGCTGGGCGGCGTCGGCGGCCAGGTGCTCCAGCTCCGGCACCGCGAACGTGTCGGCCCCCGTCTCTGCCGCCAGTTCCTCGTACGCGTGCGCCTCTCCGAGCAGTTCCTCGATCTGGTGGCGGGCCAGGTACGCGCGTTCGGCGTCGGCGACGTTGGCCGCGTACCGTTCCAGTGCCTCGACCCGGGCCAGCACCGCCGCCTCGCTGCTGTTCAGCGCCTGCGCCATGGGTTCGGCCACGGCCTGCGCGCCGGGCGTGAGGCCCGCCGAGACCACCTTCTCGTGCTTGGTGCGCAGCGCCGAAAGCTTGGCCAGCAGACGGGCGATCTCCCGCTCCTGCGCCGGCAGCATCACCGCGTTGCGCACGTCGTCGAGCAGGCCCTCGGCATTGACGCGGGAACCGCTCACCGTGGCGATGGCCTGCCGCGCACGGGCCAGGAGCCGGGCGGCGGGCTCGTCGAGGTCGCCGGTGAACACGTAACGGCCCTCGTACCAGCGCAGCTGCGCGAACGCCTCCCGCTCGAAGCCGTGGTCCTCCGTCTCGTCAGAGGATCGGCGCCTGCGGTCGATCAGCATCATCAGCAACGGAACCATGGGCAGACCGAGCAGCAGCATGGCGAGCCCTGGCTGCATGATGCCGAGGCTCAGCAGCACGCCGAAGGTCGCCGCCGGCCCGAACGTCGCCAGCATCCAGTACTGCAGGCCGGATGATGGCCGCCAGAGCTTGGGGTCCCATCCCTGCCGCATTCTGACCAGAACAGGCCCGCTCCTTCTGAGCACCCGGGCGTCCTGCGGCGGTATTTCGGGATCGACGATCACATCCGCCACGGCACCGGGTCCTCGCCGGCGGAGTCGGCGGGCACGTCCGGGCTGGTCAGCGCCCCTTCGATCCGCGCGAAGAGAGTCGTTGTCGGCACCTTGCTCCTGTCGTTGCCCAGCCGGCCGAACTGATCGAACCCTCACCGGCGATCAGCTCGTCGATGGCGGCGCGGACGCTCTCGACGTCGCCGGGATCTCCCTTCCCGGATCCTGCCAAGCTCATCTTACCTGACCAAGTCAAATCTAACTTGCCCAAGTAAGCGGAGCAACGGCGCCTCGGTGCATCGGTGGTGGGCCCGTATGGCGGGCGGCGCTGTACGGGCCCGGCACCGGAATGGCGGTGAATGGAGAAATCAGCGTGATTCGGGTCGGCTCAGCAGATTGCGACGCGGTCGAAGGTGGCACCCGGAGTGGAGGTGCTCGTGTATTGTTCGCGCACGCTGAGCTCGACACACGAACTGTCCGGCCCGTTGTTCCACACGACCTTCACGTCGTACGTGAACGCGCAGTTGTTCTGCACCGTGGCCCAGGGGGTGACGAGCGAATTCTTCCCGGCTATTTTCTCCACACAACTCGCCATGACCATGTTCGTGGATTGCGCCTGCGCGCCGCCCGCCCCGCTCATGAGAAGGAGTGCGGCGCCCGATGCCACGGCCAATGCCCTGCAAGTTCTGTTCATTTTCTCCGTACCTTTCGGATGGCGGTAGTGGAAAGGTAGCAGGGGCGAAGCGGATCGCGGCCGTAAGAGCGTTTGCAGGATGCCGGACCCGTTCTCGTCCGCGCTCCGCGTTCGCGGGTGGCCGCACGCGGACGCCGCGGCTTTCCCGCCATGCCCGTACGCGACCCGTTACCGGGCCGGTTCGTTGCCGTAACAGTCCTGCACGCGCCGCAGAAGCGGATTAGGCTTCACGTATCCCCCTGTTTCATGAGGGCACCCCTTCACATGAGCGAAACACAGCAGGACGAGCCGGCTGCGCCGCCCCCGTCGAGAAAGGCGCAGATCGCCGCAGCGGTGCAGACGGCGCTGATCGGTGCCCTGGCCGGCGCGTTCGTGACGTGGATCTCCGCGCCGTGGCTCGGTCTGTTCGCACGCCAGCCCCTCCACGTCCAGTTGTGGGTTTCGCTGGCCGTGGGGGGCGCGCTCGGCGTCCTCGCGCTGATCCCGGTGTTGCGCGACCTCATCCAGCGGCACCCGGACAAGGTCAGGACGGCGCTGTGCGTGCTGGCGGG
This sequence comes from Nonomuraea mesophila, assembly GCF_004352805.1. NCBI lineage: Bacteria > Bacillati > Actinomycetota > Actinomycetes > Streptosporangiales > Streptosporangiaceae > Nonomuraea > Nonomuraea mesophila. Next base: position 15,793 of record NZ_SMLD01000010.1, on the reverse strand, counting down.
CGCGGCGGTGGCCACCGGGGTGTGGACCGTGATCCGGACGGCCGCCGCCGACGACCAGTGCCCCGCGCCCGCGGAGCTCCGGCTGGTCACCGCGTCCGAGAACGTGGCGGAGCTGACCGCGCGCACCCGGGCCTACGTGCGCGAGCACCAGACGGAGGACGGCTGTCCCGTGGTCAGGATGACCGTGGGGGTGGCGCCGCCTCCCATCCATCTGCGTGACGCGTTCGACAACGGCTGGGAGTGGCGGGAGGACCGCGGCGAACAGCCGTACGCCCGCCTCTACGACCTGCAGCCGGACGCCTGGGTAGCCTCTTCCTCGGCCGAGGCGGACGAGCTGCGGGCAGGTCAGCTGCGCTCGCTCAGCGCCCGCAAACGGGAGGACACGGTGGGGCGGGACCAGCTGGTGCTGGCGATGTCCGGGAAGCGCAGCGATGAGCTGGACACGTACATGGACAATCCGGACGACTACCCGTTCGGTGAGGTCTGGGACACGCTGACGAACACGATGGGCATGACCATCGCGCGGCCGTTCCCCGAGACGTCCGTGGCGGCGCTGATCGGCACCCATGACGTGTTCCACGACCGCGGGCTGCCCGAGTCCCGCTATCTGGAGGCCGAGCGGAAGCTGGTGGACGACGGGCTCGGCGCGGACACCGTGACCTCGCTGTTGTGCGAGTTCGACCGGCTCGCCGACCGGACGGACGGCGGCGATCCGAAGATCGCGCTGCTCGTGCCGGGGCACAGCGTGGACGACTACAACGCCGGCCGGGTCGAGGGCTGCGAGGGCACCGGTGACAGCGCGTCCCTCGTCGCCGTACGTCACCACGACCTCAGCACGCTCGACTACCAGTTCGTCAAGGTGTCGTGGCCGGACCAGCGTTCGCCCCAACGCGAGAAGCTGGTCGAGCACTTCGGTGCGTGGCTGCGCGACCACCCGCTCTTCCCCAACGCGCCTGGGCCCCGCGACAGCGAGCTCGGTCTGCGGGAGCTCAGGCAGCTGAGGAAACTGGTGCTGGACGAGCTGCGCCCGAAGCTGGGGCTGCGGCTGCTCGTCGACACCTCGGGATCGGCGGACCGCCCCGTGCGCGTCCAGGCCGCCGAGGCGGTGCGGGCCAACAGCAGGCTGCTCCAGCCGCGCGACAGGGTCGAGGTGTTCGGCCTGCACGCGCGCAAGAAGAACGGTCCCGCCGAGGTCACGAGCATCGCCGCCGGGAGCACCAAGGAGCAGCTCGGCGACGTGGCCACCCTCATCGAGAACACCGCGTTCGACGACTGGGACGCCCCCGCCTCCGCCGGGCTCTCCCTGCTGGGCGCGGGCGACGAGACGGTGGCCGCGCCCGTGGTGCTGCTGACCGACGGCAGGTTGTTCGACAACGAGGGCAGGGGCGACGCCGCGCAGGTGATCGCGCGGGCGCTGGAGGACGCCTCGACGGTCTCCGGTCTGTACGTGGTCGTCTTCGGCCAGGACGAGTGCGCCGTGACCGCCCTGCCGGGCACCGGCAAGCCCTATCGCTGCGTGACGGTGGGCGAGGGCGCGGACCAGGCGCTCACCCGGGCCATCATCACGGTGCGGGGGTGGCGATGACGGCATGGCTCCGGCCGGGCCGGCGCACCCGAGCAGGCCGGCCCCGCAACGTCCGGCTCCCCCACCTCCGGCTCAGGAACGTCCATTCCAGGAACGTGGTGGCGGCCGGCTGCGGGGCCCTGCTGATGGTGCTGCTCCTCGCGTGGCAGGCCGCCATGTCCGCCGGTCCGTCCCCGCCGGCCATGCCCCGGACGACTCTCTCGCCGCCCTCGGTGCCCACGACGCCGCAGGAGAACTGCGGCGGCAACGACGCCGAGCTGGTCGTGGCCACCGGCGACGACGTCAGCACGGGCAGCGTGCGCCGCGAGGTCATCGAGGAGTGGAACGACCCGCTGAAGCCGCCCGCCGACCCGCGGGCCAAGCTGCTGGAACTGTCCGGCAGCACCGACGTGCGGCGGGCCCAGATGGCGGCGCTGGCGCAGGCCGGCAGCTGCGCGTACGACGTCCTCGTGCTCGACGTGGCCTGGGTGACCGAGTTCGCCCGGCACGGCTACATCCGGCCGATCGACCTGGACGATCAGGACAAGCGGTTCCTGAGCGGCCCTCTGAAGGCAGGGCAGATCGACGGCAGGCAGTACGGCGTGCCGTTCGCCGCCGACGCCCCGCTGGAGTTCCGGCGGCTGGACCGGCGCTCCGGCGGCTACCTGCTTCAGCTGGACGACAACGAGATGGGCACCATCAACTTCCTGGAGACGATCGAGCTGGGCGGCGGGAAGGTGCTCGACGGCGACGACAGGACCGCCATCGTCCTCGACCGCGCGCGCGACGACGTGTGGCAGGCGCTGACGTCGCCGAAACGCACGCTGTCCAGCACGGAGGAGAGCGCGGACGTGTTGCGCGAGTCGCTGCGGATGGACGAGGACGCCAGCGTCGTGGCCTTCAAGGAGAGCAAGGCCGGCGGGCGACCGGTGGCGTACATGCGCAACTGGCCGATCGCGTTCCACCAGCTGGCGAGCGACCCGCGCATGCGCGACTCCGCCCAGAAGCTGCGCTTCGACGTGCACGCGCCCGCCGGGCCCGGCGGCGTGCTCGGCGGGTCGGTGCTGGCCGTCTCGCGGCACATCAAGCCGGCCAAGCTGGCTCCGGCCATGCGGCTGATCAACCGGCTCACCAGCCCGGAGGTCCAGGGCAGGTTGTTCGCCTGCGGCGGTTACTCGCCGGTTCTGATCGAGGTGTACGAGCGGTACGAAGCCGGCCGCGGTCCGCGGTGCCGCCGCCAGAACGGTTCCGACATCACCGATCCGAGCCTGGATGAGCTGGAGAAACTGGCGGCGGAGACGAGGAAGTCGATCGAACACGCCCGGCCGCGGCCGAAATCGCCCTACTACGCCCAGTTCAGTGAACTGTTCCGCCGGTGCGCCAGGGGCGTCTGGGAGAACAAGGTCTCGCGGGAGACGTTCTTCGCCTCCGCCGGCGCCCTTGAGGGGGCGCTGAACGGCCGTGTACAGGACGATCGCCCGCTCTGCGGGAAGGACGGCACGTGACAGAGGCATCGATGACGGCGGGACCATGGGACCGTCCGCTCGGGAAGCTGATCGTGCGGACCGTCATCTGCGTGCTCGTGGCGGCCGGGCTGGCGATCTTCGCGGGCGGGCCCACGTGGGGCGCGGTGGGGCCGGCGATCGGGTTCATGGCCGGCTCGTTCCTGACCGGCCTGCTGACCGGGCAGGTGCTCGGGCGGTCCGCGGACCCGGAGCGGCGTGTCGGGGTGGTCATGGTGGTCCATCTGGCGCTGCAGGAGCTGATCCGCGTGGGGCTGGTGCTCTGGTCCGGGATGAGCGCGGTCGACGCCGCGTGGATCGGGCTGCTGACGTGGAGTGTCGTGCTGCCGCTCGGGCTGCTCGGGCTCAGACGTCTGTCCACGGTGGAGCGCGGGCCGGAGGAGAGGCCCGAGCCGGCTCTCGGACCGGTGAGCGTGCTGGTCAGTGGCGGGGTGATCGCCAAGGCGATGGCTCCTTGGCTGCTGGTGGTGTGGAGCCCGCCGCTGGTCCTGCTCACGTTCGCGGTGCAGGCGGGGGCGGGCCTGCTGGAGCGCGGCACGGAGCGCAAGCAGGTGTTCTCAGCCGCCGCCGGTTATCTGCTCATGGCCCTGGCGCTGGCTCTGTGGCTCTCACCTATGGGACAGGTGTGACTAAAGGGACAAGAGTTCCGGTTGTGAGGTTTGGTACGTCGAATACCGGTTAGTACGTACTCGATGACCCTGTGGGAGTACGTCGAGGACCGGTGGGACCTCATCCTCTTCGAGACGGCGCAGCACGCGAGCATGGTCGCCCAATGTGTCCTGGTGGCGGCCCTCCTCGGCGTGCTCATCGGCGTGGCCACCTACCGCCGGCCGCGGCTGGCGTCGCTGGCCACCGCCTCGTCCGGGGTGTTGTTCACCGTGCCGTCGCTGGCCATGCTCGGCCTGCTGATCCCGGTGCTCGGGCTCGGCGTGGCGCCCAGCGTGACCGCGATCGTGTTGTACGCGCTGCTGCCGATCATCCGCAACACCGTCGTCGGCCTGCAGGGCGTCGACCAGCTGGTGGTCGACGCGGCGCGCGGCATCGGGATGAGCAGGCGGCGGTCGCTGGCCAGGATCGAGCTGCCGCTGGCCTGGCCGGTGATCCTCACGGGCATCCGCGTGTCCACGCAGCTGGCCATGGGCATCGGGGCCGTGGCCGCCTACGTGTCGGGGCCGGGGCTCGGTGAGCAGATCTTCTCCGGGCTGGCCCGGCTGGGCGGGGCCAACGCGGTCAACTCCACGCTGACCGGCACGATCGGGGTGGCCGTCCTCGCGCTGCTGTTCGACGGCTGCTTCGTGCTGCTCGGCAAGCTGACCAGGCCGGAAGGCCCGCTGAGCCGCCGCTTGACCACAGGAGGTGTCCGTGGCTGACCAGAGCACCTCCGGCGTGCCGATCGAGCTGCGCAAGGTGACCAAGGTGTTCCCCGGCGTCGGCGAGCCGGCCGTACGCGAGCTCGACCTGAACATCCCGGCGGGCGAGATCGTCGTGCTGGTCGGGCCGTCCGGGTGCGGCAAGACCACCACCATGCGCATGATCAACCGCCTGATCGAGCCGACCTCCGGCGACATCGTCATCGACGGCCGCAGCTCCCACGACATCGACCCCGACCGGCTCAGGCGCAACATCGGGTACGTCATCCAGCAGGCCGGCCTGTTCCCCCACATGACGGTGGCCGCGAACATCGCCCAGGTGCCGCGGATGCTCGGCTGGGACCGCGCCCGCATCGCCGAGCGGGTCGACGAACTGCTCACCCTGGTCGGCCTGGACCCCGGCGAATACCGCGACACGTTCCCGCGCCGGCTCTCCGGCGGCCAGCAGCAGCGCGTCGGCGTCGCCAGGGCGCTGGCCGCCGACCCTCCCGTGCTGCTCATGGACGAGCCGTTCGGCGCGCTCGACCCCATCAGCCGCGAACGCCTCCAGGACGAGCTGCTGGGACTCCAGGACGACCTGGCCAAGACGATCGTCTTCGTCACGCACGACATCGACGAGGCGCTGAAGATCGGCGACCACATCGCCATCATGAAGGCGCCCGGCCACATCGTGCAGTACGCCAGTCCCGCCGAGATCCTCACGAACCCGGCCGACGACTACGTCGAGCAGTTCCTCGGCGCCGGTTCCTCGATGCGGCTGCTGCGCCTGACCAAGGTGGGCGACATCCAGGTGGACCAGGTGCCGTACGCCTCGGAGGACGTCGACGCGGCCGAGGTGCTCGCCGAGATCGAGCGCGACGGCCTGGGCTACGCCCTGATCACGGACGGGATGCGGCGGCCGCTGCGCTGGGTCGGCGCCGAGCATCTCCAGGGGGTCACGGGCCCCGTCGGCTCGGCCGGCGACCCGATCACCGGCACCCTCCACCACCGGATGACGCTGCAGGACGCTTTGGAGGCGCTGCTCAACGCCGACAACGACGTGGTGCCCGTGGTGGGCAGGCGGCGGGCGTACGCGGGGGCGCTGTCGCTGAGCACTGTGCAGAACGCGATCCAGGCGATCAAGACCAGGGAGCGCGAGCGCCGCCTGCACCGCGGGGAGCCGGAGGCGGATCGATGAGCGTCTCCACGGCAGTCCCCGACGAGGCCACCAGCCCGGAGCCGCGGCTCGGCCGCTCCTGGCACATCGTGCTGCCGCTCCTCTGCTATCTGGTCGTGGGCGCGGCCATGATCATCTACACGCAGTCGGTGCCGCTCGACGGCATCGAGCGCGGCTCGCTCAACCTGCCCTACATCTTCGGCCGCACGTGGGAGCACATCCAGCTGGTCTTCTACTCGACCGTGCTGGTGCTGGTGGTGGCGCTGCCGCTCGGCATCCTGCTCACCAGGGGCGCGCTGCGCCGGGCGACGCCGTTCGTGCTGGCCGTGGTCAACGTGGGCCAGGCCACCCCGGCGGTGGGCCTCGTCGTGCTGCTGGCGGTGCTCTTCCAGATCGGCTTCTGGACGGCGGTCGCCGCCCTGTTCACCTACAGCCTGCTGCCCACGCTGCGCAACACCATGGTCGGGCTGCAACAGGTGGACTGGCGGCTGATCGACGCCGGCCGGGGCATCGGCATGTCGGCGGCCAGGGTGCTGTTCAAGGTGGAGCTGCCGATGGCCGCGCCGGTCATCCTGTCGGGCATCCGGACCACGCTCGTGCTGAACGTCGGCACGGCCAGCATCGCCGCCTTCATCGGCGCGGGCGGGCTCGGCGACCTGATCACCACGGGCGTGAGCACGCAGCGCAACCTGGTGCTGGTCACCGGGTGCGTGCTGATCGCGGTGCTGGCGCTGATCATCGACTGGGTGGGCGGGCTGGCCCAGCGGCTCCTTGCCCCGAAGGGGCTGTCGTGAGAGTCTTCCTGGCCCTGCTGCTCGTCATCGCGATGGCCGGGTGCGGGCTGCGGCCGGCGTCGTCGTTCGTGCCGCCGGTCGAGCCGGCCGGCATCCAGCCCATCCCGACGCTGGAGGGCACCAGGATCCGGGTGACGTCCAAGGAGTTCACCGAGCAGCTCGTGCTCGGCAAGATCGCGGTGCTCGCCCTCACCGCGGCCGGCGCCGACGTGGCCGACCAGACGAACGTGCAGGGCAGTGTGAACGCCCGCGCCTCCCTGACCCGCGGCGACGCCGACCTGATGTGGGAGTACACCGGCACCGGCTGGATCACCTACCTCGGCCAGACCAAGGCGCTGCCCGACCCGCACGAGCAGTACGTCGCCGTCCGCGACCTCGACCTACGCGAGAACGGCATCGTCTGGCTGCCGCCCGCGCCGCTGAACAACAGCTACGCCATGGGCGTCACCCGGGCCACGTCGCAGAAGTGGGGCGTGAAGACGATCTCCGACCTCATGAAGATCCCGGTGCAGGAGCGTACGTTCTGCGTCGACCACGAGACGTTCGGCCGCGACGACGGTTTCCTCGGCATGCTGAAGGCGTACGGCATGACCTACGGCAAGGAGGTCCCGCAGGCCAACGTGCGCCGGGTGTCGGTGGGCGTGCTCTACAACTCCGTCGCCAGCGGCCAGTGCGCCGCCGGCATGGTGACCACGACCGACGGCCGGGTCCAGGCGCTCGACCTGGTGCTGCTGGAGGACGACAAGAAGTTCTTCCCGAGCTACAACGCCGCGGTGACGATGCGGCGCGAGCTGGCCGACGCGCACCCCGAGATCGCGAAGATCTTCGCGCCCATCAGCGCCAAGCTGACCGACGACGTGATGCGCGGTCTCAACGCCAAGGTGGACGTCGACGGCGACGTTCCCGCCCTGGTGGCGCGCGAGTGGCTGCGGGACGAGGGATTCGTGCGGTAGGGGCGTTAACCCCGCCCTTTCGGGGGCAGCCGCTGGGCATGTCGCACACACCACCCGCCCAGAACCAGCCGTACCCGGGCCGTACGGGAGAGATGTCCCCCGAGCCGCGCGACGAGATGCGCGGCTACGTGGGCCGTGACCTGCTGCACGACAAGAAGGCGTTGATCACCGGCGGCGACTCGGGCATCGGCCGGGCGGTCGCCGTGGCCTTCGCCAAGGAGGGCGCCGACGTCGCGATCGCGTACCTCAGCGAGCACGAGGACGCCGCGCACACCGGCAAGCTGGTCGAGGCGGCCGGGCGGCGCTGCGTGCTCCTGCCCGGCGACCTCGGGGACCGGGAGCACTGCGCCTCCGTCGTCGAGCAGACCGTGGCCGAGCTGGGCGGCCTCGACGTGCTGGTGAACAACGTGGCCTACCAGGAGCCCGTCGACGGCCTGGAGGAGCTGACCGACGAGCAGTGGGAGCACACGTTCGCGGTCAACATCCACAGCTACTTCCGGGTCATGAAGGCGGCGCTGCCCCACCTGCGTGAGGGCAGCGCGATCATCAACACCTCCTCGATCAACGGCCTGCGCGGCAACAAGACGCTCATCGACTACTCCGCCACCAAGGGCGCCATCAACGCCTTCACCTACTCCATGGCCCAGAACCTGGTCGACCGCGGCATCCGGATCAACGCCGTGGCTCCCGGCCCGGTCTGGACGCCGCTGATCCCGGCGACCCTGCCGGAGGAGAAGGTGGACTCGTTCGGCGGGCACGTCCCGATGGGCCGGCCCGCCGACCCGGACGAGATCGCCCCTTCGTACGTGTTCTTCGCCTCCGGCCGGATGTCGTCGTACTACACGGGTGAGGTGCTGGCCCCGATCGGCGGGGAGACGCTGCCCGGCTAGTCCGCGATCGGCAGGTAGACCCTGCCGCCGCGCCTGGTGAACTCGGCCGACTTCTCCGCCATGCCGGCCTCGATCGCCTCCTGCGTGTCCAGCCCGTGCTCGTCGGCGTAGCGCCGTACGTCGTGGCTGATGCGCATGGAGCAGAACTTGGGCCCGCACATGGAGCAGAAGTGGGCGGTCTTGGCCGGCGCGGCGGGCAGGGTCTCGTCGTGGAACGAGCGCGCCGTGTCGGGGTCGAGCGACAGGTCGAACTGGTCCTCCCAGCGGAACTCGAAGCGCGCGTCCGACAGCGCGTCGTCCCACGCCTGCGCGCCGGGGTGCCCCTTGGCGAGGTCCGCCGCGTGGGCGGCGATCTTGTACGTGATCACGCCGGTCTTGACGTCGTCCTTGTTCGGCAGGCCGAGGTGCTCCTTGGGGGTGACGTAGCAGAGCATCGCGGTGCCGTACCAGCCGATCATGGCGGCGCCGATGCCCGAGGTGATGTGGTCGTAGCCGGGGGCGACGTCGGTGACGAGCGGGCCGAGGGTGTAGAACGGCGCGTCGTCGCAGAGCTCGCGCTGCAGGTCGACATTCTCCTTGATCTTGTGCATGGGCACGTGCCCCGGACCCTCGATCATCACCTGGACGTCGTGCGCCCGCGCGATCGTGGTCAGCTCGCCGAGCGTGCGCAGCTCGGCGAACTGGGCCTCGTCGTTGGCGTCCGCGATCGAGCCTGGACGCAGCCCGTCGCCGAGGGAGAACGACACGTCGTAGCGGGCCAGCAGCTCGCACATCTCGTCGAAGTTGTCGTACAGGAAGCTCTCGCGGTGGTGCGCCAGGCACCAGGCCGCCATGATCGAACCCCCGCGCGAGACGATCCCGGTCTTGCGGCGGGCGGTGAGCGGCACGTACGCCAGCCGCACCCCCGCGTGCACGGTCACGTAGTCGACGCCCTGCTCGCACTGCTCGATCAGGGTGTCGCGGAAGACCTCCCACGACAGCGCCTCCGGGCGGCCCTTGACCTTCTCCAGCGCCTGGTAGATGGGCACGGTCCCGACCGGGACGGGCGAGTTGCGGATGATCCACTCGCGGGTCTCGTGGATGTCGGGCCCGGTGGACAGGTCCATGATCGTGTCGGCGCCCCACCGGGTGGCCCAGGTCATCTTCTCGACCTCCTCCTCGATGGAGGAGGTGACGGCGGAGTTGCCGATGTTGGCGTTGATCTTCACGAGGAAGTTGCGGCCGATGATCATCGGTTCGGTCTCGGGGTGGTTGACGTTGGCGGGGATGATGGCTCGGCCCGCGGCGACCTCCTGGCGTACGAACTCGGGGGTGACGCCCTCCCGCACCGCCACGAACTCCATCTCCTTGGTGACGATCCCCCGTGTGGCGCAGGCCACCTGCGTCACGGGCGCGCCCGCCGCACGGCGCTCGGCGATCCACGGCTCGCGCAGTCGCGCCAGCCCGCGCCGCACATCGGTCTCGACGTACGGGTCGGTGTACGGGCCCGAGGTGTCGTAGAGCGTCACCGTCGATCCGTCGGTGAGGTTCACCTGGCGCTTGGGCACGCGGAGGTCGCCTTCGTAGATCTTGGTAAAGGTGGGGACACGCGCGTCGGTCATCGCGCAAACTCCCTTCGCCGGCATTACCCGGAGCAGGTTCTGGCGGTCGGCGGCTCTCAGCCGTCCTCTCAGCCCGGTCTGCACCGGGCTCCCGCGTTGGACGGCGGTGATCGTACCCACACTCATGCCAGGACGAAACATGACATCATCCGCAAAATGGAAGATCCCACGTCAACGACCACGGCCTCCTACGACCACATCGCCCCCGACTACGCCGCCCGCACCGAGCACCCCGACGACGCACTGCAGACCTTCAGGCAGCGCTTCGCCGACGCCGTGCCCGCCGGCTCGACGGTCGCCGACCTGGGGTGCGGGCCGGGAAGGGACGCCGCCTGGCTGCGCGAGCGCGGGCTGCGGGTCGTCGGCGTCGACCGCTCGGCCGCGATGACGCGGCTCGCCGCCACCCGCGGCGTGCCCGCCGTACTGGGCGACCTGCGCCGGCCCCCGTTGACCCCCGGCTCGCTCACCGGCCTGTGGTCGGTCGCGGCCCTGCTGCACGTGCCCGCCGCCGACACCGAGGCCACGCTGCACGCCTGGCGGACGGCCCTGCGCCCCGGCGGCGTGCTCGGGCTGAGCACCTCGGCGGGCGACACCGAAGGGTGGGAGGAACTGCCGCGCGTCGCCGGCCGCCACCGCTGGTTCGCCCACCGCGACCCCGGCACGCTCCTGCGCCTGCTCGGCGCGGAAGGATTCGACACCGTCGAGCACGGCCTGCACCGCGCCGAACGCACGTGGCTGAGCGTCCTCGCGATCAGGCGCGAGGTTTGACGACCGCCTCCAGCGGTACCAACCCCATCAGGGGGACTATGAAAAAGATCGCCGCTGTCGCAGGACTCGTGCTGCTGGCCACGTTCGGCGCCACCGCCGCCCACGGCGACGGTACGGACCAGCACGAGGTGAGCGAGGAACAGTACGAGACCCTGCTCGCCCAGTGCCGCTACGCCGGCACGGGCAAGGGACGTTGCCGCTCGACGGTCAAGGAGATCTACCGTATCGGCGCCACAGACGCCAAGCTCGACTGCCGTACGTACGCCGGCGTGTCCGTCTGCGGCACGCTCAAGCTCAGCAAGGCCGAGCAGGCCTGCATCCGCGACTCCGTGGAAGGCGGCATCTCGTTCCGCCGCGCCGAGGTGGAGTGCTACGCGTTCTCCTGAGGAGATGCCGTGATCATCGTGGGGGTCGATGGTTCGCGCGCCGGGCTGGAGGCCGCCGGCTGGGCGGCCAGGGAGGCGGCGCTGCGCCGCACACGGCTGGCCGTCGCGCACGCCGTGCCGCGCTGGGTGTGCGAAGAACTGTCCGCCCGCTACGCCGAGGTCGCCCGGTGGATGCGCGACGAGGCGAACTCGGTGCTCACGGCCGCACGCGACCGGGCGCTGCGCGAACGCCCCGCCATCATCGTCGAGACCACCCTGCTCCCCGGCGACCCCCGCACCGCGCTGATCAAGGCCGCGGAACAGGCCGAACTCCTGATCGTCGGCAGCCACGGCATCGGCGGCGTACGCGGGCTGCTCGTCGGATCCGTCGCCCACGGGGTCGCCGCGCACGCCCGTACGAACGTGGTCGTGGTCGGCGAGCGGCCCACGACGCCGCGCGGCGAGATCGTGGCCGGCATCGACGCCTCCCCGCACAGCCTCCGGGCGCTCGACTTCGCCCTCGCCGAGGCCGAGCGGCGCGAGGCGCGGCTGCGGGTCGTGCAGGCGTGGGCCTGGCCGCGTCCCGGCGGGTTCGTCCCGGCCGATCCCGACACCGAGCAGCACACCCTGCAGCAGCTCAAGGACCTGCTGGCCGAACCCCATGAACGGCGCCCGGACGTGGACCTGGTGCCCGAGCTCGTGCACGGCCACCCCGTCGAGGTGCTGAGGGAGGCGGCCGCGGGCGCCGACCTGCTCGTCGTCGGCTCGCGCGGGCACGGCCAGCTCGCCGGCATGCTGCTCGGCTCGATCAGCCAGGCCCTGCTGCACCACTCGCCGTGCCCGCTCGCGATCGTACGGGGCTGAAAGTCACATCCGTCCGCGCAGGTCACCCGGCCTGACGCGGCGTACGGTGGAGCGGACCCGTCGCCTCCCCCGGCAGGGGGAGGCTCAGGACGCGCGGCCGCCGTAGCGTGGCCGGCATGAGAGCACTCCTCCGGCCGGCCCTGCTGACCGCGGGTTTCGCGGGGGCCGCCGCGCTGGCGCTGGTGGCACCGGGGAACCTCGTCATGCGGCTGGCGTTCGGCAAGCTCGACGACCCGGCGCTCGGCCGGCAGCTCCTGCTCACCGCGCTGGGACTGCTGCTCGCCCTGGCCACCGTGCGCTACGGCACCCGCCCGCGCGCACCCCGGCCCGACGGAACCGTACGCCCTTCGCCCTGGGCCAGGGCGGCGACCTGGGCGGCGGCCGGCGTGCCCGCGCTGGGGTTCTCCGTACCGCACCTGCTGTGGGGGCTCGGCGTGCCGTTCGGCGCGGCCGGACCTTCGGTGGCCGGGCTCGCGGACCTGAGCGGGTCGCCGGTGTACTGGGGGCTGCTCGTCGCGGGGCCGGTGGCCGGGGGCCTGCTCACGCTCGGGCTGGTCAGCCGGTGGGGGCAGATCGTGCCCGGATGGGTGCCGTGGGCGGGCGGCAGGCGCGTACCGACCGGCCTCGCCGCCGTCCCGGCCGTGGTCGTCGGGCTGCTCGTCGGCCAGTACGGGACGATGATGACGGGCTGCCTGGCGTTCGGCGTCACCCGTACGTGTGCGCCCGAGGGCGGCGCCGACGTTCTCGACGGCAGCTGGGCCTTTGCCGGGACCTATCCGGTCTTTCTGGCGTGGGGCGTCTGCCTGCTCGGCGCCGCCATGGGATATGTCCATACCCGGCACTCTTCCAAAGAGCGACAAATAGGATTCAATTGACAAATAGTGTGAAATTTCCGATATACCGGCGATATAGAGGGCCTCACTAGGTTTCCCACCCGGCAGCGGGCGACGGCGTCCGCGACCGAGCGAAGGGAACCCTATGCGGCGGTTATCACGTACCGGCAGAACTCTCGCCGGACTGGTCTCGATGGCGACGATCATCACGGGCACCGTGGTCGCGACGTCCGCCCCGGCCGCGGCGGCGGCCCCCGATCTCCAGCTTCCCTTTCCCTGCGGGCAGAAGTGGCGCCTCGACACCTGGGGGCACGCTCCCGCGCTCGACATGGTGAAGGAGCCGGACCAGCACGGCACCGACGGCGCCACCCTGGTCGCCGCCGCGGCCGGGACCGTCAGCGAGTCCCGGTGGCTGGACAGCAGCGGCTGGTCCCTGCAGATCGACCACGGCGGCCGCTACTTCACCACCTACATCCACCTGAAGTCCAAAGGCCTCGCGGCAGGGACCAAGGTCAAGCGCGGGACGGTCATCGGCAAGGTCGGCGCCAGCGGCTCCATGTCCAACAACCATCCGCACCTGCACTTCGAGCTGGGCTACGACTCCAACGGCGACGGCCGCGCCTCATGGGGAGACAGCGGCGAGAAGGTCCGGCCGACCTTCGACGGCGTCACCTACGGCCAGGCCAACAGCCGGACCTGGCGCAACGTGGAGAGCCACAACTGCGGAGGCTCGGACGAGCCGGATCCGCCGAGCCTGTTCGGGGCCGACTTCAACGGTGACGGCATCGGCGACATCTTCGCCACCGGCACCGGCAGCCTGACCATCTGGAACGGCAAGGGCGGCAACAACTTCACCCCGCCGGACGTGGTCGGCGCGAACTGGAACACCTACAGCCGGCCCATCGGCGGCGACTTCAACGGCGACGGCAAAGGCGACCTGGCCGCCGTACGCGACGGCACCCTCCACATCTGGAACGGCAAGGGCGGCAACACGTTCACCCCCGCGGAAGAGGTCGGCTCCGGCTGGTCCCACCTGGCCAGGACGCTGGTGTCCCTCGGCGACGTCAACAAGGACGGCCGTACCGACATCGGCGCCGTCGACCCCGACGGGGTGCTGTACGTCTGGAACGGCAAGGGCGGCAACAACTTCACCTCACGCGACCGCGTCGGATCCGGCTGGACCGGCTACGGCCGTCCCGTGGGCGGCGACTTCAACGCCGACAAGATCGGCGACATCGCCGCCGTCGACACCGACGGGGTGCTGCACATCTGGAACGGCAAGGGCGGCAACAACTTCACGCCCGCGGTGAGGGTCGGTTCCGGCTGGAACCGCGCGCTGGCGAGCACGCTGATGTCGCTGGGCGACGTCAACGGGGACGGCCACACCGACCTCGCCGCCGTCCAGGACGGAACCCTGTCGATCTGGAACGGCAAGGGCAACAACAAGTTCGGCCCCGCCGAGCCCACCGGCCCCGGCTGGACACCGCACTTCCCCGCCGAGTTCGGCGCCGACTTCGACAGCGACGGCGTCGGCGACATCTTCGCCACCGGCACCGGCACCCTGCACGTCTGGAACGGCAAGGGCAGCAACAACTTCACCCCCGCGGACTCCGTCGGCGCGGGATGGGCGGACGTCAGCCGCCCCGTCGCCGCCGACTTCAACCGTGACGGCATCGGCGACCTGGCCGCCGTACGCGACGGCACCCTCCACATCTGGAACGGCAAGGGCGACAACACGTTCACCCCCGCAGAGGCCGTCGGCCCCGGCTGGGAGGACCTCGCCGCCACCCTCGTCTCCCTCGGCGACGTCAACGGCGACGGCCATCCCGACCTCGCCGCCGTCGACGCCGAAGGGGTGCTGCACGTCTGGAACGGCCAGGGCAACAACAACTTCCACCCGCCGGTCCGCATCGGCTCCGGCTGGACCGGGTTCAGCCGCCCCATCGGCGGCGACTTCAACCGCGACGGCATCGGCGACATCGCCGCCGTCAAGGACGGAACCCTGTCGATCTGGAACGGCAGGGGCCACAACACGTTCACCCCCGCCGAGGCCGTCGGCCCCGGCTGGACGGATCTCGCCCACGCGCTGATGTCGCTCGGCGACGTGAACAACGACGGCCAGACCGACATCGCCGCGATCGACCCCGAAGGGTTCCTCCACGTCTACAACGGCCAGGGCGGCAACAACTTCGACCCGCCTGTCCGGATCGGCCCCAACTGGAACGAGCACTTCCCCCGCTGATCCCACCCCCCATCGACAGGAGCACGACATGTCCTCGTCAACTCTCCGCGGCGCCGCCACGGCAGCCCTGGCCGCGCTCACCATCGCCTGCTTATCCGCGCCGGCGCACGCCGTGAACCCGCCGACCGAACCGCCGGCCGATCGGCCGACCGGCGACATCACCCTCTTCGACGTCACCGTCCAGTGGGCCACGGCCGCCTGCGACCCCAACGGTACGACCAGTTCCGACGCCACCATCGCCTCACAGTTGAACGGCGTCCTCACCGGCAGGCTCGACGGCTACATGACCGCGTACAAGGTCTCCTGCGCCCGCATGGTGGTGAAGGCGGTCCGCGACCGCGGCATGCCGAAACGAGCGGCCGCGATCGCCATCACCACCACGATCGTCGAGACGAACATCGAGAACGTCAGCGAGATGGTCGACCACGACAGCCTGGGCCTGTTCCAGCAGCGCGGCTCGTGGGGCAGCGCCAAGAACCGGCTGAACCCGATCTGGGCGACCAACGCCTTCCTCGACAAGATGGTCAGGCTCTACCCGAACGACTCGTGGCAGTCCGCGCCGATCGGCGAGGTGTGCCAGGCCGTACAGGTCTCCGCGCATCCCGACCGCTACCAGCCGCAGGCGAGCGACGGCCAGAAGATCGTCGACGCGCTGTGGACGGCATCCGAACGGCCGAACCTGCACGGGGCCGACTTCAACGGTGACGGCGTGGGCGACATCTTCGCCACCGGCACCGGCAGCCTGACCATCTGGAACGGCAAGGGCGGCAACAACTTCACCCCGCCGGACGTGGTCGGCGCGAACTGGAACACCTACAGCCGGCCCATCGGCGGCGACTTCAACGGCGACGGCAAAGGCGACCTGGCCGC
>NZ_SMLD01000109.1:0-31762 GCF_004352805.1 Nonomuraea mesophila | reverse complement strand
GTCGCTCAGTGTCTCGTGGGCTCGGATTTTTTTTTTTAGTTAGCTCCCCAAGGCCCCCACCCGGCCGGGCACCGCCGGCGACATCGTCGTCACGTACCTGGCCGGCCAGGTCGCCGCCCTCCTCTCGCAGGACCCCCGGGTACGCAGGGCCGAGGAGGACGCCGTGCACCAGATGCGAGTGGCCGCCCGGAGGATGCGCAGCGCGCTCAAAGCATTCAGGACGGTCGTGAAGGACACCGACCGGCTCCAGGACGAGTTGCGCTGGCTCGGCAACGTCCTTGGCGAGGCGCGCGACCTGGAGGTCATCAGGGCCAGGTTCGGCAGGGCGCTGGACGGGCTGGCCCCCGAACTGGTCACGGGCCCCATCCAGGCGCGGCTCGGCACGGATCTGCTCGAACGAGAGCAAGGGGCGTACGAACGCATCAAGGACGCACTGAGCGGCGAACGCTACTACACACTCCTCAACGCGCTCGACTCCCTCGTCTCCGCCCCGAAACTGGGCAAGGCGGCGTCCAAGCCCGCGCAGGAGCGTCTCAGCGCCATCGCGGCGGCCACCTGGGACCGGGTGACGAGGGCGTACGACACCGCCCAGGCCGTCGAGGACCCCGAACGCCGCGAGTTCGCCATGCACGACGTGCGCAAGGCGGCCAAACGCGCTCGATACACCGCCGAAGCGCTCACACCGACGCTGGGCGCCGGCATGGCCAGGCTCGCCGAACTCGCCGAGGGCGTCCAGGAGATCCTGGGGACGCACCAGGACGGCGTGGTCGCGCAGCAGACCCTGGCGAAGGAGGCCGAGAACGCCCGCCAGGCCGGCGAGGACACCTTCACGTACGGGGTGCTCGTCGGGATCGAGCGCAGCGCGGCCGACCGGGCGCACGCCGAGTTTCCCGAGGTCTGGGCGAAGACCGCCGAAGCGGTCGACCAACTCCTATGACGATTTCTCCGGTCCTCCCGCGCAGCCATGAGGGCCGGAAACAAACCTGCCGCTTTCACGCCGCAGCCATGGGGCCGGTCATGTTGTCGCTTTCACGTCGGATAATGCTCGGCGCTCACGACGTGCCCGCCGGCCCGGTGCAGCACGGCGAAGGCGCCCTTGCGCAGGTGCACGCTCCTGCCGCTGAGCGCCTCGATCAGCCCCGGCAGCACCTTGCCGTGGCTGCACACCGCCGCGGGCGGCGTGAGGTCGCCGACCAGGGCGGGGGTTTTGCGCGGGTCCTGGCCCTCCTCGCTGAGCAGCGGCTCGATCCGGATCCCCGCGCCTGCCCGCGTCCCGGTCCCGCCGGGTGGCGCGGCTTGGTGCGGCATCGCGGCGAGGTACGGCTCCAGGGTCTGGACGCACCGGGCGCTGGGTGAGCTCACCAGCACCTCGGGCCGGTACGCGGGCAGCACGCAGGCCAGGTTCGCCGCCTGCGCACGCCCGGTGGCGTCGAGCGGCCGTTCGGCGTCATCACCCCGCCACTCGCTCCTCGCGCCGGCCGAGCCGTGCCGGACGAGCACGAGGGGCGTGGTCGCGAGCGGCGCCGCGGCCAGGGAACGCAGCAGCCCGGCGTCCCACTCGTACGTCAGCAGCCGCCCGGCCTCGTCCACGGGCAGCCAGCGCAGCTCGTCCACCTCGTCACCGGGCACGAACCCGTCGTCGGCGACCGCCCGGCCCACCCAGTAGTCGACCCGCTTGAGCCGCTCGGCCGTGAGGTAGTGGACGGGCGGGAGCGCGCGGCTGAGCACGATGGTCATGCCGGTCTCCTCGCGCACCTCGCGCAGGGCGGCGGCGATCACGTGCTCGCCGGGCTTGAGCTTGCCCTTGGGGAAGGTCCAGTCGTCGTAGGCGGGACGGTGGACGACGGCCACGTGGGGGCTGCGCGGCTCACCCCGCCAGACCACGGCTCCGGCCGCGCGGAGCAGGTCAGTCGTCAACGGTCCTCCAGCGACGGGTGCCGACGAGGTGGCTTTGCAGGTCCTCGCCCGGGTGGCGGGCCCAGGAGCCGTCGGAGCCGAGCCACCACGCGCTGGTCGTCTCGGCCATGGCCCGGTCCATCAGCTCGACGAGGTACGTCTTGTGCTGCTGGGACGTCACTTTGACCAGGGCTTCGACGCGGCGGTCGAGGTTCCTGCGCATCAGGTCGGCGCTGCCGATCCACAGCTCGGGCCGCCGGTCCAGGCCGAACTCGTACACCCGGGAGTGCTCCAAGAAACGCCCCAAGATCGACCTTACGCGGATATTTTCGGACAAGTCTGGGATCCCTGGCCGGAGCGTGCAGATGCCCCGCACCCACAGGTCCACCGGCACGCCGGCCCTGGACGCCCGGTAGAGCGCGTCGATGATCGGCTCGTCCACCAGCGCGTTCGTCTTGATCCTGATTCTGGCCGGGCGCCCGGCCTGCTGGTGGGCGATCTCCCGCTCGATCCTGGCCAGCAGCCCGCTGCGCATGGAATGGGGGGCGACCAGCAGCCGCCGGTAGGCGGAGTGGTTGGAGTAGCCGGTCAGGTGGATGAACAGGTCGGTCACGTCCTCGCCGACCAGCGGGTCCGCGGTGAGCAGGCCGAAGTCCTCGTACTGGCGGGCGGTCTTGGGGTTGTAGTTGCCGGTGCCGATGTGGCAGTAGCGGCGCAGCTCGCCCGAGATCTCCTGGCGGATCACCAGCGCCAGCTTGCAGTGCGTCTTCAGCCCGACCACGCCGTAGACGACGTGGCAGCCGGCGCGTTCGAGCTTGCGGGCCCAGGAGATGTTGGCGTGCTCGTCGAAGCGGGCCTTGATCTCCACGACCACCACGACCTGCTTGCCCGCCTCGGCTGCGTCGATCAGCGCGTCCACGATGGGCGACTCGCCGCTGGTGCGGTAGAGGGTCTGCTTGATCGCCAGGACGCGGGGGTCGGCCGCGGCCACCTCGATGAAGCGTTGCACGCTGGTCGCGAACGAATCGTACGGGTGGTGCAGCAACAGGTCGCGCTCGCGCAGGATCGAGAAGATGTCGTCCTCGGCGTTGATCACCTCGGCCGGCACGAACGGCCGGTAGCCGAGCTCGCCGCGGTCGAGGTCGGCGATGGCGTGCAGGCCCGTCAGGTCGAGCGGCCCCGGCAGCCGGTAGATCTCGTGCGGCGCCAGCTCCAGCTCCTCCACGAGCGGCGCCAGCACCTCGGGCGTGATCGTGTCCTCGACCTCAAGCCGCACGGGCGGGCCGAAGCGCCGCTTGAGCAGCTCCTTCTCCAGCGCCTGCATGAGGTTCTCCGTGACGTCCTCGTCCACGTCGAGGTCCTCGTTCCTGGTCACGCGGAAGACGTGGTGCTGGAGGATCTCCATGCCCTTGAAGAGCTGGCCGAGGTGGGCCGCGATCACGTCCTCCAGCGGCACGAACCTGTCCTTGGACGCGGGCACGAACCTCGGCAGCTGCGAAGGCACCTTGACCCGCGCGAACACCGTGTGATCGGTCGACGGGTTGCGCACCAGCACGGCCAGATTCAGGCTGAGCCCTGAAATATAGGGAAAGGGGTGGGCGGGGTCGACGGCCAGCGGCGTCAGCACCGGCCGGATCCGCTCCCTGAAGAGCTTGCGCAGCTCCGTACGTTCCTCCCGGCCCAGGTCGTCCCACCTGACGATCTCGATGCCCTCGCTCGCGAGCTGGGGGAGAACGTGGTGGTGGAAGGCCGTCGCGTGCCGTCTGGCCAGTTCGTCGGCGACCGTGCCGATCCTGGCCAGTTCTTCACGGGGCTTGAGCCCGCTCTTGGTCCGCAGCAGCAGGCCGGTGGCCATGCGCCGCTTCAGCCCGGCCACCCGTACGCGGAAGAACTCGTCGAGGTTGCCGGCGAAGATCGCGAGGAAGCGCACCCGTTCGAGCAGCGGCAGCGAGGCGTCCTCGGCCAGATCGAGCACCCGCTCGTTGAACTGGAGCCAGCTCTCCTCGCGGTTGAGGAATCGTTCCTGGGGGAGGGGCAGGTCGTTGGCGGGGGGAAAAGCTTCCGCGGACATATGTCGTATATTGCCCTGATTGGTTGAACAGCACGTTAACGTCGTCGCAACGGCTTACCCTCGTCGGTCAGCCCTGTTCAATCCCATCGTCATCCGCCATGACCTGCACGTTCAAGTTCGCTCGGGATGATCTACCTGACCGAGACGCGCGGCGCGCTCGGCCAGCCGGGCCTCCCGCTGGCGGATCTTCTCCTCGCGCTCGCGAGCCTTCTCGGCCTCCTTCAGCAGCCGCTCGCGTTCCTTCAACTCGCGCACCCTGGCCTTCTCGGCCTCTTTGAGCTCGCGCTGGCGTAGCTTCTCGGCCTCCTTGAGCTCCTTCTCGCGGGCCTTGTCCAGCTCGCGCAGCCCCTTGTCGCCGGTGCGCGGCTTGGCAGGCGGCGTCAGCTCGCGGGTCGTGAGGCTGATGGCCGGGCTGGGATTGAGCCCCGTCAGACCGTTCCACGCCAGGTTGACCAGGTGGGCGGCGACCTCCTCGCGTCCCGGCTTGCGTACGTCGAGCCACCACTGACCGGTCAGTGCCACCATGCCGACCAGCATCTGCGCGTACATCGGCGCGAGCGTGGGCTCGTAGCCGCGGGCGGCGAACTCGTCGGCCAGGACGTCCTCCACCTGGCTCGCGATCTCACTGATGAGGCTCGCGAACGTGCCCGTGCCGGAGGCGGCGTGGGAGTCGCGCACCAGGATGCGGAAGCCCTCGCTGCTCTCCTCGATGTACTGCAGCAGGGCCAGGGCGGCCCGCTCCAGCTTGATGAGGGAGTGGGAGGCGGCGAGGGCTTCGGTGATCATGCTGAGCAGCTTCTGCATCTCGCGGTCGACCACGACCGCGTAGACGCCTTCCTTGCCGCCGAAGTGTTCGTACACCACGGGTTTCGAGACCTGTGCGGTAGCGGCGATCTCTTCGATAGAGGTCCCGTCGAACCCCTTCTCCGCGAAGAGCGAACGGCTGATGCGGATCAGCTGTTCTCTTCGCTCGCTACCGGACATGCGTCTGCGGGATCGGGGTTCCGTCACGGTCTCCATAATGACGGCCACGGCAGTGTGGCCGCCTTCCGGCTGATCGGCGTCAGGCAATGCGTTTCGCCGCCAGCCGCTCCGGGTTCGGCCAGCGGACAGCGTGGACCCAGCCCAGCCGCTCGAAGATGCGGATCAGGCCGGCGCTCAGGTCGATCTGGCCCTTGAGCGCGCCGTGCCTGGCGCAGGTCGGGTCGGAGTGGTGCAGGTTGTGCCACGACTCGCCGAACGACGGGATCGCCAGCCACCACACGTTGCGCGACTTGTCGCGCACCTGGAAGTCCTCCTCGCCGAAGACGTGGCAGATGGAGTTGATGGACCAGGTCACGTGGTGCAGCAGGCCGATGCGGACGAGCGAGCCCCAGAACAGCGCGGTCAGCGCGCCCTGCCAGGACCACGTGATGACCAGGCCGAGCAGGCCGGGCAGCAGGATCGAGACCAGGGCCAGCGACGGGAACCACTTGTGCAGCTTGATGACGTCGGGGTCCTTGCACAGGTCGGGAGCGTACTTCTCCCTGTTGGTGCGCTCGCTCTCGAACAGCCAGCCCATGTGGGCGTAGAGCAGGCCCTTGGTCATGTTCTTGAAGCCGGGGCCGAAGCGCCACGGCGAGTGCGGGTCGCCCTCCTTGTCGGAGAACTTGTGGTGCTTGCGGTGGGTGGCCACCCAGTCGAGCACCGACATCTCCAGCGACAGGCTGCCGGCGATGCCCAGCGCGATCTTCAGCGGCCGCTTGGCCTTGAACGAGCCGTGGGTGAAGTAGCGGTGCAGGCCGACGGTGACGCCGAGCCCGGAGACGACGTAGAAGACGAAGGCGATCGCGATGTCCGTCCAGCCGAGGCCCCAGCCCCATGCCAGCGGCACCGCCGCCCCGATCGCGACGAGGGGCAGCCCGACGACGAGGGCGAAGGTGACGAGTTCGGTCTTCGACCGTGGCTCTGGTTCGAAGTCCGGTTTCGGGGCAGGGGAGGAACGTTCGGCGGTAACGGTCATGAGCGACCTCCAATGGCCTGTATGAGGACGAATGTCCGGCTACGCAACCGTAACCTACGCCATCGTAAGTAAGGAAGACCTAAGCCTGGAATATGGTGAAGGTGACGTTCCGGTGGGCAAGGTGGGTGGGGTTCGTGCCTTGCGTCTTTTCGGGCGGTCTGTTAAGGGTGGGCGTAGCCGTACTGCCGCTCTCACCTGGGCGGATCACCCGCCACGCGGAGCCGGGGCGTAATTACGGGCGCGCGCGCACGCGTGGGCTCGGTATCGTAGGGATGTGTCGGACGCTAGCTGTCCGATCCGTCCCGGATCGTCTAATCGGCAGGACAAGTGGTTTTGGTCCACTTTGTAGGGGTTCGAGTCCTCTTCCGGGAGCTTTGAGGTGATCCCCCGCTGAGTGTCCTGGCTGAGGCCAGGTATCCTCACGGTGTCGGGAGGGTGTCGGTGCGGTAGCCGCACCGTACAAGCCCTGATCCGTCCAGCCACAGGGAGCCTCAGTCCGTGAGTGTGCCGCGCCCGGCAGCCGTCATCGTCCTCGCCGCGGGCGAGGGCACCCGGATGAAAAGCCAGACCCCGAAAGTCCTGCACGAGTTGTGCGGCCGCGCGCTGCTCGACCACATGCTCGCCGCCGCCCGCGATCTCGGCCCCGAACGGCTCATCGTGGTCATCGGCCACGCGCTCGAACGGATGCGCGACCATCTCGCGGCGACCAGCCCCGACGCGCGCGCCGTCGTCCAGAACGAGCAGCGCGGCACCGGCCACGCCGTACGCACCGTGCTCGAAGAGGTCGGTACGATTCCCGGCACGGTCCTCGTCACCTACGGCGACGTGCCGCTGCTGCGCCCACAGACGCTCGCCACCCTGCTCGAACGGCACGACGCCGACGGCAACGCGGTCACCGTGCTGACGGCCGAGGTGCCCGATCCGACCGGCTACGGGCGGATCATTCGCGACGAGTCCGGCGCCGTGCTGGAGATCGTCGAGGAGAAGGACGCCGACGCCGGGCAGCGCGCCATCAAGGAGATGAACTCCGGCATCTACGCCTTCGACGGCGAGCTGCTGGCCGACGCCGTCAAGCGGGTCTCCGCCGACAACGCCCAGGGCGAGGAATACCTCACCGACGTGCTGGCCATCCTGCGCGGCGACGGCCATCGCGTCGGCGCCTGCGTGGCCGGCGACTTCGTCGAGGTCGAGGGCGTCAACGACCGGGTCCAGCTGGCCGCCGCCCGGCAGGTGCTCAACCGGCGCCTGCTGGAGGCCCACATGCGCGCCGGCGTCACGATCATCGACCCCGCCAGCACCTGGATCGACGTGAGCGTGCGCATCGCGCCCGACGCGGTCGTCCACCCGGGCACCCAGCTCCACGGCGACACCGTCATCGAGGCCGGCGCCGAGGTCGGCCCCGCCACCACGCTCACCGGCACCACGGTCGGGGAGGGCGCGATCGTGCGCAACGCGGTCTGCGACCACGCCGAGATCGGTCCGGAGGCCAACGTCGGCCCCTACGCCTATCTCCGCCCCGGCACGGTGATCGGCCGCAAGTCCAAAGCAGGCACATTCGTCGAGATGAAGAACACCAAGGTCGGCGAGCGTTCCAAAGTGCCGCACCTGTCCTACGCCGGCGACGCCACCATCGGTGACGACGTCAACATCGGCGCCTCCACCGTCTTCGTCAACTACGACGGGGTCGACAAACACCACACCACCGTGCGCGACGGCGCGTTCGTCGGCTGTGACACGATGCTCGTCGCCCCCGTGACCGTCGGTGACGGCGCCTACACGGCGGCGGGCTCAGTGATCATCGACGACGTCCCCCCAGGCGCCATGGGCGTGGCGCGAGCCCGGCAGCGCACCATCGAGAAGTGGGTCCTGCGCAGGCGCGCGGGCACCAAGTCGGCCGCGGCCGCCCAGCGGGCGCTGGCCGAGCACGATCAGGAGAAAGAGGCATGACCGAGCTTGCCGAGGTCATCGAGCAGGACAGCACCGAGGTCGTGAGACCGACGAAGGAGGTCTCATGACCAGCATCAAGCAGCCGGGCGAGAAGAATCTCATGCTCTTCTCCGGCCGCGCCTACCCCGAACTGGCCGAAGAGGTCGCCGACCACGTCGGCGTCTCCCTCACGCCCACCAAACTCATCGACTTCGCCAACGGCGAGATCTACGCCCGCTACCTCGAGTCCGTACGCGGTTGTGACGCCTTCGTCATCCAGAGCCACACCGGGCCCATCAACAAGTGGATCATGGAACAGCTCATCATGGTCGACGCGCTGAAGCGGGCCTCCGCCAAGCGCATCACCGTGGTCATGCCGTTCTTCGGCTATGCCCGCCAGGACAAGAAGGGCCGCGGCCGCGAGCCCATCACGGCGAGGCTGATGGCCGACCTGTTCAAGACCGCCGGCGCCGACCGCCTCATGTCGATCGACCTGCACACCTCGCAGATCCAGGGGTTCTTCGACGGTCCCGTCGACCACCTGTTCGCCATGCCGGTGCTGGAGAACTACCTCAAGAACAAGCTCGACCTGGCCAACACCACCATCGTCTCGCCCGACACCGGCCGCGTCCGCCTGTCGGAGCGCTGGGCCGACACGCTCGGCACGCCGCTGGCGTTCATCCACAAGCGGCGCGACCTCGACGTGGCCAACTCGGTCAAGGTCAACGAGGTCGTCGGCACCGTACGCGGCCGCACCTGCGTGCTGATCGACGACATGATCGACACCGCGGGCACCATCTGCAAGGCCGCCGACGCCCTCTACGAGCAGGGCGCCACCAACGTCATCGCCGCCGCCACCCATGCGGTCTTCTCCGACCCGGCGGTCGACCGGCTGAAGAACTCCCGCATCAGCGAGGTGATCGTCACCAACACGCTGCCGCTGACCCCCGCCAACAGGTTCGACAAGCTGACCGTCCTGACGATCGCGCCGCTCATCGCCCGCGCGATCACCGAGATCTTCAAAGACGGCTCCGTCACGAGCTTGTTCGAGGGCGACACCTGAGCAAGTAGACTATGGGGGTTGCGCTCGTAACGCCTTCCGCTAGGGCGGGTGAGGGGGAGCGCGCACCGATCCGATTCTTGTGCATCCCTAGGAGATGTCGTGTCTGAAGTACGTATCGCCGCCGAGCAGCGCACCGCGTTCGGCAAGGGCGCCGCCCGCAAGATCCGTCGCGCGGACAAGGTGCCCGCCGTTCTCTACGGGCACGGCACCGACCCCCAGCACCTGACCCTGCCGGGCCATGAGGTGCTGCTGGCGCTGCGCACGCCCAACGTGCTCATCCGCCTCCAGGGTGACGGCGTCAACGAGCTCGCGCTGCCGAAGGGCGTGCAGCGCGACCCGATCAAGGGCTTCGTCGAGCACGTCGACCTGCTTCTGGTCAAGAAGGGCGAGAAGGTCGTCGTCGAGATCCCGGTCACCACGGTCGGCGACGTGCACCCCGACGGCATGCTCGACCAGACGCTCGTGTCCATCGCCGTCGAGGCCGAGGCCACCGACATCCCCACCGGCGTCGAGGTCGACATCGAGGGCCTGGAGGCCGGCAGCGTGATCACCGCCGCCGACCTCGCGCTCCCGCCGGGCACCACGCTCGACGCCGACGCCGACGCCGTGGTCCTCAGCGTCATCAACAAGCCGACCGAGGCGCCGGCCGAGGGCGACGAGGAGGGCGAGGCCGCCGAGGCCGCGGGCGCCGAGGCCGCCGCCGAATAACGGGTCGTCCGGACAACGGGGCGGCTTCGCGCGAGCCGCCCCGTTGCGCTACGAGGGGATCACATGGATCGCTGGCTCATCGCTGGGCTGGGCAATCCGGGGCCCGAATACGCGGGCAACCGGCACAACGCGGGC
This sequence comes from Nonomuraea mesophila, assembly GCF_004352805.1. Classification (NCBI taxonomy): domain Bacteria; kingdom Bacillati; phylum Actinomycetota; class Actinomycetes; order Streptosporangiales; family Streptosporangiaceae; genus Nonomuraea; species Nonomuraea mesophila. The sequence goes on along the minus strand of NZ_SMLD01000109.1, from coordinate 21,961 downwards.
TTCATGGTGCTCGACGAGCTGGCCGCGAGGGCCGGCGGGCGGTTCAAGGCGCACAAGAGCCGGGCCGAGGTCTGCGAGACCCGTGAGGCCATCCTCGCCAAGCCCCTGACCTACATGAACCTCTCCGGCGGGCCCGTCAAGGCGCTCTCCGACTTCTACAAGATCGGCCCCGAGCGGCTGATCGTCGTCCACGACGAGCTCGACGTGCCCTACGGCGCGCTGCGGGCCAAGCTCGGCGGCGGCGACAACGGCCACAACGGGCTCAAGTCGATCACCAAGGTGCTCGGCACCCGCGACTACCTCCGGGTGCGCTTCGGCATCGGCCGCCCGCCCGGCCGCATGGACCCCGCCGCCTACGTCCTCAGAGACTTCGCCACCGCCGAGCGCAAGGACCTGCCCTTCCTCGTCGACCGGGCGGCCGACGTCGTGGAGTCGCTGATGACCCGCGGCCTCGACGCCACCCAGAACGACTTCCACCGGGCTGATCTGCACATTTCCGGCCCACCTCGCTGATCGCCGCATAGAGTCGTTCACCGGTTCCGTCGGCTCCCCGCCGCTACGATCTGTGACTGTCCGTACGGGAATGGTCACCGGGGAGGCGCGTGTGCGCGGTGAAGGACTCATGGCCGTCGCCGGGAACGGCCATGCTGTCTCCTGGGGCGTCGGGCCCCGCGTGCCCTTGTGGGTGCGCTCCTACCGGTTGCGCGCCGTGCTGGCCGACCTGTGCGGGGCGGGAGCCGCCGCCGCGATCGCCTTCACGGTCAGGTTCGGTGGGCTCACCCCATACGTGCTGCCGTACCTGCTGGTCAGCCTCGCGCTGCCGGTGGTGTGGTGCTGCGCGGTGGCGCTCAACCGGGCCTACGAGCCGCGCATGCTGGGCATCGGCTCCGAGGAGTTCCGCAGGATCCTGCAGGCGGGTGTGGCGCTGACCGCGGGCACCGCGATCGGCTCGTACGTGACCAAGACCGACGTCGCCCGCGGCTACGTCGTGCTGGCGCTGCCCCTGGTCACCCTCTTCACCCTCGTGCTCCGGTACGCCCTGCGGCGCTCGCTGCACCGGCGCAGGGCGGCGGGCGAGTGCATGCGCCGCGTGGTCGCGGTCGGCCACCCGATCGCGATCGCCGAGCTGGTACGCCTGTTCCGCAGGGAACGCCACCACGGCATGGAGGTCGTCGCCGTCTGCCTGCCCGGCGGCAGGACGGGCGAGCACGTCGGCGAGTTGCCGGTCGCCGGCGACCTCAGCGACGTGCCGATCGCCGTCGGCCAGTACACCGCCGACACCGTGGCCGTGCTCGCCTGCCCAGAGATGGACGGCCAGGCGCTGCGGCGGCTGGCCTGGCGGCTGGAGCGCACCCACACCGAGCTCGTGGTCGCCCCGGCGCTGATGGACGTCGCCGGCCCGCGCACCACGATCAGGCCCGTCGCCGGGCTGCCGCTGCTGCATGTGGAGCACCCCGAGCTCACCGGGGCCAGGCAACTGGTCAAGAACGTCTTCGACCGGCTGGTCGCGGCCGCGCTGCTCGTCCTGCTGGCGCCCGTGCTGGTGACGCTGGCGGTCGCCGTCCGCGTGACGAGCCCCGGGCCCGCGCTGTTCCGGCAGACCCGGGTGGGCAAGGGCGGCAGGCTGTTCACCATCGTGAAGTTCCGCACCATGAGGCGGGGTTCCGAGCGGCAGAAGATCACCCTGGTCAGCGACAGGGACGGCGTGCTGTTCAAGATGCGCAACGATCCGCGGGTCACGCCGCTCGGCGCGCTGATGCGCCGCCACTCGCTCGACGAGCTGCCCCAGCTCATCAACGTCGTACGCGGGCACATGTCGCTCGTCGGCCCCCGCCCGCCGCTGCCCGAGGAGGTGGCGCGCTACGGTGACGACGTGCGCAGAAGACTCCTCGTACGCCCTGGGCTGACCGGGCTGTGGCAGGTCAACGGTAGATCTGACCTATCGTGGGAGGAATCCGTCCGTCTAGACCTGCGTTACGTGGAGAACTGGTCCCTCACCCTGGACCTCCAGATCCTGTGGAAGACTTGGTCGGCCGTCGCCCGCGGGCAAGGAGCTTATTGATGACGATTCGCGACGATCACGCCCTCGCCGCTGACCTGGCCACCGAGGCCGGCGAGCGGTTGATGAGGATTCGCGAGCGCACCGGGTTCGACGACCCGGCCGCGCTGCGGGCCGAGGGCGATCGCGCCGCCCATCTGCTGCTGATGGAGTCGCTGTCCAGGCTGCGGCCGAGCGACTGCGTGCTCTCGGAGGAGGCCACGCGGGAGGAGCGGCTCGATCCCCGCCGCCTCACCGCCGACCGGGTGTGGATCGTCGATCCCCTGGACGGCACCCGGGAATTCTCAGAGCGGCGAGCAGGCCCCGGAGGCGGTAGCTTGCGTGACCACGCAGGGGGCGTGGGGAGCGCGACCATGGACACAGAGCGGCGAGCAGGCCCCGGAGGCGGTACAGGTTCCGGGGGGCTCGATGAGGGGCGGGCTGACTGGGCCGTGCATGTGGCGCTCTGGGAGCGTGGCAGGCTCACCGCCGGCGCCGTGGCGTTGCCCGCGCAGGGCCGCACTCTGACGACCGCCGACCCGCCCAAGCCGCCCGCCCACGAGCAGGGCCGTTTCCGCATCGCGGTGAGCCGCACGCGGCCGCCCGAGTTCGTCAAGAAGCTCGCCTACCTGGTCGGCGCCGACCTCGTGCCGATGGGGTCGGCCGGGGCGAAGATGGCGGCGGTGCTCACCGGCGACGTCGAGGCGTACGTACACGCCGGGGGTCAGTACGAGTGGGATTCCGCCGCGCCGGTCGCCGTCGCCCAGGCCGCAGGGGTTCACGCGAGCCGCATCGACGGCTCGGAGCTGCGGTACAACCAAGCCGACCCGTCCCTACCCGATATCCTGGTTTCCTTACCGGAGCTGGCGGCATCCCTGCTCGCCGGCATCCGGGACCTACACCGCTGAACCTCCGGAGGAAGCTCCCATGCTCCAGCGCGACTACACGACGTCGCAGCTCGACGTGCTCGAGGCAGAGGCCATCCACATCATGCGTGAGGTGGCCGCCGAGTTCGAGCGCCCATGTCTGCTCTTCTCCGGGGGCAAAGACTCGATCGTCATGCTCCGCATCGCGGAGAAGGCGTTCTGGCCCGCGCCCATCCCGTTCCCGCTCATGCACGTCGACACGGGCCACAACTTCGACGAGGTCATCGAGTTCCGCGACCGCCGTACGGCCGAGCTCGGCGCGCGCCTGATCGTGGCCAGCGTGCAGGAGTCGATCGACCAGGGCCGGGTCGTCGAGCAGACCGGCCGGCACGCCTCGCGCAACCGGCTGCAGACCACCACGCTGCTCGACGCGATCGAGGGGCACGAGTTCGACGCCGTGTTCGGCGGCGCCAGGCGCGACGAGGAGAAGGCCAGGGCCAAGGAGCGGGTGTTCTCCTTCCGCGACGACTTCGGCCAGTGGGACCCGAAGAACCAGCGCCCCGAGCTGTGGAACCTCTACAACGCCCGCATCCGCAAGGGTGAGCACATCCGCGTCTTCCCGCTGTCCAACTGGACCGAGCTCGACGTCTGGGACTACATCAGGCGCGAGGGCATCGAGATCCCCTCCATCTACTTCGCCCACACCCGCAAGGTGTTCGAGCGCGACGGCATGCTGCTGCCCGACGCCGACGTCGTCCAGCGGGGCGACGACGAGCCGCTGTTCGAGGCGGTGGTGCGCTACCGCACCGTGGGCGACATGACCTGCACGGGCGCCGTGCAGTCCCCGGCCACCACGGTCGAGGAGATCATCGAGGAGATCGCGGCCACCAGGATCACCGAGCGCGGCGCCACCAGGGCCGACGACCGGTCGTCCGAGGCGGCCATGGAGGACAGGAAGAGAGAGGGCTACTTCTGATGGACATCCTTCGCTTCGCCACGGCGGGGAGCGTCGACGACGGCAAGTCCACTCTCATCGGGCGGTTGCTCTTCGACTCCAAGGCGATCTTCGAGGACCAGCTCGAGGCCGTCGAACGCACCTCGCGCGACCGCGGCACCGAATACACCGACCTGTCGCTGCTGACCGACGGCCTGCGGGCCGAGCGGGAGCAGGGCATCACGATCGACGTGGCCTACCGCTATTTCGCGACGCCGCGCCGTAAGTTCATCATCGCCGACACGCCCGGGCACATCCAGTACACCCGCAACATGGTGACCGGCGCCTCCACGGCCGACCTGGCGATCATCCTCATCGACGCCCGCAAGGGCGTGCTGGAGCAGTCGCGGCGCCACGCGTTCCTGGCCTCGCTGCTGCGGGTGCCGCACCTGGTGCTGGCCGTCAACAAGATGGACCTGGTCGACTACTCGCAGGAGCGGTTCGAGGAGATCAGGGAGGAGTTCACGTCGTTCGCGTCCAAGCTGAACGTCGGCGACCTCACCTTCATCCCGATCTCCGCACTCAACGGCGACAACGTGGTCTCCCGCTCGGAGAACATGCCCTGGTATCTCGGCACGTCGCTGCTGCACCACCTGGAGAACGTGCACATCGCCTCCGACCGCAACCTGACCGACGTGCGCTTCCCTGTCCAATATGTGATCCGCCCGCAGCGGGCCACCGACCACGCCTTCCACGACTACCGCGGCTACGCGGGCCAGGTGGCGGGCGGCGTGCTCAAGCCGGGCGACGAGGTGGTGCACCTGCCCTCCGGCCTCACCACGCGGATCGCGTCGATCGACACGTTCGACGGTCCGGTGGAGGAGGCGTTCTCGCCGATGTCGGTGACGCTGCGCTTCGAGGACGACCTCGACATCTCGCGCGGCGACATGATCGCCAGGCCCAACAACCAGCCGCACGTCGCCCAGGAGCTCGAGGCGATGATCTGCTGGATGGCCGACGGCATCAAGCTGACGCCGCGCACCAAGCTGACGATCAAGCACACCACCCGCACGGCGCGTGCCCTCGTGCGCGACCTGCACTACCGGCTCGACGTCAACACCCTGCACAGGGACGAAGAGGCCACGTCGCTCGGCCTCAACGAGATCGGGCGGGTGTCGCTGCGGGTCACCCAGCCGCTGTTCGTGGACGACTACTCCCGCAACCGGTCGACCGGCGGGTTCATCCTCGTCGACGAGTCCACCAACAGCACGGTCGGCGCCGGCATGGTCATGGACGCCCACTGAGGTAGATCTTTTGGCGGTTCCGTGACCGTCTGATTACGCTCCGCGCTAGGGTCTTCGCGTTCCGTGTTGGCGACGCGAAGGCCCTTCTCCGTGACCGACCACCCACCCGCCCGGGTCATCTACCTGGGAGGCCTCGGCCGCAGCGGCACCACGCTGCTGGAAAGGCTGCTGGGCGAGCTGCCCGGCGTGGTGGCGCTGGGAGAGGTGGTGCACCTCTGGGAGAGGGGCGTTCTCGCGCAGGAGCTCTGCGGGTGCGGTGTGGCGTTCCCCGCCTGCGCCTTCTGGCGTGCGGTCGGGGAGCGGGCGTTCGGTGGGTGGACCACGTCAGTGGCCGGAAGGGTCCTGACGCTGAGGCGCCGGGTCGACCGCACCCGCAGAATCCCGCGCATCGCCCATCCCGACCTCGCCGAATACGCGCAGGCCTACCAGTCCCTCTACACCGCCGCGGGCGCGCCGGTGGTCATCGACTCCAGCAAGCACGCCTCGCTGGCGTGCTGCCTGGTCGCGGCGGGTGTGGACCTGTCGATCGTGCACGTCGTGCGCGACCCGCGCGCCGTCGCCCACTCCTGGGGCAGGACCGTCGAGCGCCCTGAGGACGGGCGTCCCATGACCCGCTGGAGCCCGGCCAGGACCGCCGTCCACTGGACGGCCCAGAACGCCGCGTTCGAACTGCTCGCCGGGCGCGGAGCCCGGGTCGTCCGCGTCCGGTACGAAGACCTCGTCGCCGCGCCCGTCGACACGCTCACCGGCCTGGCCCGCAGGCTCGGCCTGCCCACATCGGAGCTGCCGTTCCTCGACGGTTCGACCGCCTGGCTCGGCCGCTCCCACACGGCCTCGGGCAACCCGGTGCGCTTCCACGTGGGGCGGGTGGAGTTGCGGCGGGACGAGGCGTGGCTGTCGGGGCTGGGGGCGCGCGACCGGCGTGCCGTCGAGGTCCTCACCTGGCCGCTCAGGGCTCGGTACGGCTACCGGAGCGCGGCATGACCCCGTCCGTCGGCGTGGTGATCCCGACCCGCGGGAACCGGCCGGCCCAGCTGCGCGAGGCCGTCGAGGCGGTGCTCGCCCAGGACCACACCGGCAGGTTGTCCGTGGTCGTGGTCGCCGACCTCTCCGACGCCGAGCCGGCCGCAGCGGTACGCGCCGTCGCCGGGCAGGTGGGCAGGTCCGCTTCGGTGCGGGTCCTGGCCAACACCCTCACCCCCGGGCTTCCGGGGGCGCGCAACACCGGGATCGCGGCGTGCGACACCGACCTGGTCGCGTTCTGCGACGACGACGACGTGTGGCTGCCCGGCAAGCTCGCCGCCCAGGTGCGGGCGCTGCACGACGGCGGTGAGTTCGCCAGCTGCGGCATCGAGATCGAATACGGTCGCCGCCGGGTGGCCCGGCTCGCCGGCACCTCGGCCGTGACGGCCGACGATCTGGTCCGGTCGCGGATGGTGATGGTGCACTCCTCGACGTACGTGTTCGAACGCGGCTCCCTGTGGGTGGACGAGAGCGCCCCCGCCGGGCAGAACGAAGACTGGGACCTCGCCCTGCGCGCCGCCACGCGCCGGCCCATCGTGCACGTCGACCGTCCTCTGGTCCGGGTGCGGTGGGGCGGATCCCACTACGCCACGCGCTGGGCCGACCGCATCGCCGGGCTCGACTGGATGCTCGCCCGCCACCCCCGGCTGGCCGCGAACCCCCGCGGCGCGGCGCGGGTCTACGGCCAGCTCGCCTTCAGCCACGCCGCGCTCGGCCACCGCCGCGAGGCCGTGCGCTGGGCGCTGCGCACGTTCGCGGCCCGGCTGGGCGAGCCGCGCGCGCCCATCGCGCTCGCGGTGGCCGCCGGTCTCGTCTCCGCGCCCACCGTCCTCGCCGCACTCCACCACAGGGGGCACGGCATTTGACCCCATCCGACCGCACCGGCCCCCCACGCCCGGGTCACGCCGCCGTCGCGACGCGGGCGGGCGAGTCCGGCGCGCTCGACCTGCGCGGGCGGCGGGCGGCGCGGGTGCGGGTCGGCGGGGTCGAGGTGGACGCGCTCAGCGAGGACGACGTGGTCGCGTGGGTGGCACGCGAGCTGGAGGCGGGAAGGGGCGGCCGGATCGTCACCCCTAACGTCGACATCTGCCGGGCCGCGGCCGCCGACCTCGCGCTCAACGACCTGGTGTGCTCGGCGGAGCTCGTCGTGCCCGACGGCATGCCGCTGGTGTGGGCGGCCAGGCTGCGGGGCACCCCGCTGCCCCAGCGCGTCACGGGGGCCGACCTCATCTGGTCGCTCAGCCGGTGCGCCGCCCGCCACGGCTGGCCCGTCTACCTGCTCGGCGGCCCGCCGGGCGTCGCGCGGGGAGCGGCCGCCGAGCTCGCCGGCCGCTGCCCGGGGCTGAACGTGTGCGGCGCCCACAGCCCGCCGTACGGCTTCGACGCGACCGCTGAGGGCAGGGAGCGCGTCCTGCGGGAGGTGGCCGGCGCGCGGCCGCTGCTGGTGTTCGTCGGGCTGGGGTTCCCGAAGCAGGACCGGCTCATCGCCGACCTGCGGCACGAGCTGCCGGAGACGTGGTTCCTGGGATGCGGCGCGGCGATCGGGTTCGCCGCGGGGGCGCTGGCCAGGGCTCCGGGGTGGATGCGGCGGGCCGGGCTGGAATGGGCGTTCCGGCTGGCCGTCGAGCCGGGGCGGCTGGCGCGCCGCTACCTGGTCGACGACCTGCCGTACGCGGCCCGGCTGCTGGGCGGCTCGCTGGCCGCACGGGTCCGGTCGCAGCGGCGTCCCTGACCGAGCGGGGGCTCGCCGTCAGGTGGCGGTGAGGGTCCGTACGCGGGCGACCTGCTCGGGGGTGAGGCCGCGGGCTGCGTCGCGCAGGGCCTGGCGGGAGTCCATCGGCCGGTACGCCGTGCGCGACAGACCCGACCAGGCGAACCCGGTCCCCGTCCGTGAGCGGCCCGTGCACGCCCTGCGGACGCGGCGTTCGGCGGCGGGCGTCCAGGTCAGGCCGGCGTGGTCGTACAGGTCGCGGAAGCGGGGGAGCGGGTCGGCGGCCAGGGACTCGTACGACGTGACGAGGATGCCCGGGGTGCGGGCCAGGACCGAACGGGTCGCCCGCCACAGCGCGGCGGCCGTGGCGATGCGGTCCCGCGAGCCGGCCAGCGGGCGCAGCTCCAGCAGGTCGGGGTGGTCGCGCACGAGCAGCGGCTGTTCCAGCAGTTCGCTGACGTGCACGGTCCAGCCCAGCCGCTGCCAGCTCGCCACGAACGACACCGGGTCGCGCACCAGCGCGATCACCCGGCAGCCGAGGCGGCGGGCGAACCAGCCGGCGCTGAGCACGGCGAACGGGTCGTCCAGCAGCGCCCGCCGGCCCGCCAGCCGGCCGAGCGTGAACGCGCCGCCGTAGCGGACGAGGCGGGCCAGGTCGTACGGGGCGTGGTTGGCGCGGAGCTCGGCCAGCCAGCGGTAGCGCAGGGCGACCGTGTCGCGGAAGGCGGGCAGCCAGGTGGCGGCGTTGTCGTCGCAGATGTACTGGAACCGGTGGGTCACCTCGGCCCTGAGCACTCCCGGACAGCGTCCTGGCGGGTGCTGCGGGTTGAGCGGTTCGTTGACGTAGACGAGGTCGCCGCCGGCGGCGAGCATTTTGCCGGTCCAGCTCGTGCCGCTTCTCGGCAGCCCGGTCACCAGCACGGGGGCGCGGGTCACGCGGCCGCCCACGAGCGCGGGCGCAGCGCCGCCAAAGTGTGCCGGCCGAACGGGTGCAGGCCGTAGCGGCGGTGGAGCTGCCACAGGGGGAGCAGGTTCTTCACGAGTACGCCGCCCGACCAGCCGATGACCGCGCCGAGCGCCCCGTGGGCGGGGATCAGGGCCAGGTCGAGGGCCACCGTGCAGGCGATCGCTGCCAGCAGGTTGCGCAGGCTCGCGCCGGTGTGCCCGGCGGCGGTCAGCACCACGTCGACCATCCCGCAGGCCGTGGCCACCATCATCGTGCCCGCCAGCACGAGCGCCACCGGCGCCGCCTGGGCGTAGGAGGGGCCGAACAGGTGCAGCAGCCAGGGTGCCAGCGCCGCGTACCCCAGCCAGACCGGCCAGGTCATCACCACCAGCCAGATCGTGGCGGCCTGGTAGAGCTCGCCTGCGCGCGCCCGCTCGCCCTCGGCGAGCGCCCTCACCAGCCGATCCTGTACGGCCTGCGCCAGCCCCTGGTTGGCGAGCTGCCCGACCACCTTGAACCGGGTGGCGGCCGTGTAGACGGCGGCCTGCGCGGGCCCGGCGAGCGCGGCGACGATCACGATGTCCACCCGCTGGAACACCGCCTGGATGGCCCCGGCGACCGAGCGCGGCGCGGTGTAGCGCCACAGGTCCCGGCCCGTGCCCGGCAGGTACGGCGTGCGCGGCGCCCGTCCCCGCAGCCCGGCGGCGACCAGGACCGGCAGCAGCGCGTACGGCGCCGCCCACGCGACCGGCAGCCACCACCCGGCCCCGGCCAGCGCCACGGCGGTCACGAGGACGAGCTGGCACCCCGGCACGAGCACCCCGTCGAGCAGCACGGTGGGCCGCATGGCTCCGAACCCTCGGGTGGCCGAGAGCAGGACGTCGCCCGCCACCATGAGCGGGATCGCCACGGCGGTCAGGCCGAGATACGGGTGGAGGAGCACGGCGGCGGCGCAGGCGGCCACGGTGCTGGGCCAGAAGGCTGCCCGGATATATCCCGAAATGCCGTGGTAGTCGTAGGTTTTCGCCCGTGCGATGAAGTAGATCAGCCCGTTCCCCGCGTCCAGCTTCGCGATCCCGGCCGCCATCAGCGCCAGCGCCGTCACCGTGAAGAACGCCCCCGCCTCCGCCGCCGTGAACGCCCGCGTCACCACCACGACCAGGGCGAACTGCGCGAGCGCGCTGAACACCGCCCCCGTCACCCCGGCGAGCCCGCGCCGGCCCACCGAGGCGGTCACTGACGCCACGACGGCTCACCGCCCAGCCACCGCGCCAGCCGGGCGTCGTACGGGGCGAAGTGCTCCCGAAGCGCCCGCGCCAGATCGGGCGACACCCGGCGCGGCAACGCCCGGCCGTTGTGCCGCTCGAACTCCGGATAACCCAGCCGCGGCACCTCCAGGAAGTCCAGCACCCGGTCATAGACCGCCCTCGGCCGGGAGAAGAACAGGTGGCTGTCGAGCACCAGGATGCGCTGGCGCCCGAACAGCGGCTCCAGCCGGTCGAGCTGGTCGGCGTAGCGGCCGCGGGCGAGGTAGGCCTGATGGCGATGCGCGTGGTGGACCGCGAAAGGCTCGTTCCGCAGCAGCTCCTCTACCCCCGCCAGGCGCCGCTCCTCCAGCTCCACCGCGCGCTCGAAGTGTGACTCCGTCTCGAAACCCCTGGCCAGCTCGTGGGCATGCGCGGAACAGGCCCGCTCGACCGGGTCGCGCACCAGCACGATCAGCTTCACGCCCGGCAGGTCGGCCGCGATGCGCTCCCCGGCCAGCGGATGGAACAGGTAGTAGGGGGACGACTCGAACGCCAGCGCCCGCGCGGCGTGGCGGCGGCCGAGCAGCGCCGCGCCGGCCCGCAGCGGGAAGTGGCCCTGATACCAGGACATCCCCCGCTCATAGCCGACGTCGAAGTAGTGCACGCCCTTGTGCAGCACCGGCTTGAGCAGCAGCGGATGGTGTTCCAGGGCGCGGTAGAGCGAGGTGGTGCCGCACCGCTGCGCCCCCACGATCAGGAACGACGGCACCATGCGAGCGCCCGACGTGAACCTGCCCGTGTTCCTGGACAACGACAACACCGGCGCCTTCAGTGCCTTCATGTCAGCAGCTCCTCGTGGTCGACCACCGGGCAGAGCCAGGTCTCGGGAGGCCCGAGCGGAGCGTGGCCGTCGGCGGCGTGCCTGTCGGCCAGCGCGATCAGGTAACGCAGGGCCGTACGCCTGGCCTCGGACGCCGACACCCCCAGGGGCGCGAGCACGCGTACGGACTGGGCCAGGCAGGCGCGCGCCGCGACCTGCGGGCTCATCCTGCGCAGGGCCCGCTGGAAGAAGTGGTGCAGGGCGTCGAGCCCGTAGGGGACGCCGATCTCGTACCGTTCCCAGTCCCACACGAGCAGCCGGCCGTCGGGGGAGGAGCACATGTTCCAGGGCGCGAGGTCGCCGTGCCAGGCCGGCGACGACCCGCCGGTGGCCGCGATCTCCTTGATCGCGGCCAGCCGCAGCGGCTCGCGCACCCGGCCGCGGCGGACCGGCAGTGGCGTGAGCGCCAGCACCCCGAGCCCTTTCCAGCAGCCGTGGTGCAGCACCCTGGGCGCGACCACCGTCGCCAGCGGCAGTCCGGCCAGCCTGCGCAGAGCGGCCGCCTCGGCGGCGACCAGCTCGCGGGCGCGCGGACTGTCGCCGATCTTCACGAACGCGAGCCGCCGCCCTTCCGAGCAGGCCTCGAGCACGGGCTTGCGGTTGGCCCGCCGCGCCGGACGTACGTGCAGGACCGTCTCGACGGGGCGTGCGAAGACCTCGCTGAGGTAGGCCGCGATCGAGCCCTCGACCGGCACCACGACCGGCGCCCCCACGTGCCACCAGCGGCGCGGCACGAGCCGGCGCGGCAGGGTCGTGTGCGGCAGCACGGTGTACGGGCGGGGCGAGCCCGGCCCCGGATACAGCAGCCGCACGGTCTCCGCGAGATAGCCGAGGCGGACCGCGGCGTCGGTCATGCATTCCTCCACAGGATGGCGAACGAGATGAGGTACAGGCTGAGCGGCGTGACCAGGCCGTCGTAGACGAACATGTAGAGCAGCACGAGCCCCATCACGAGCACCCCGGCCAGCCCGACGGGGCTGCGGTCACGCCAGTGACGCCGGATGGCGCCCGCGAAGAACGCCACGTAGAGCGCCGCCCCGGTGAACCCCTGCGTCATGATGAGCAGCCAGAGCTGCCCGTCGCTGCCCAGCGGCGGATGCCCGCAGCCCGTGCACCACTGGGTCTTGCCCGTGGTGATCGTGCGGTGGTTGCCCGTCGCGTTGCGCGTGTTGCCGTAGCCGATGACCGGCGAGTGCGTGGCGGCGGTGAGCGTCGCGCTCACGGTGAAGGCCCTGATGTCGTTGGAGTGCGGCTTGTCCAGCCGCTGCGCGAACAGCGGCGCGAGCGGGCTGAGCGCGAACGCCAGCGCCGCCACGGCCACGCCCCCGCAGAGCGCGACCCGCGTACGCCCTCCCACCCGGACGATCAGATAGAGCACGGCCAGGCCGAGGCCGATCCACAGGCCGCGGTTGAGCGAGTACACGATGGGGACGGCGGCCAGGGCGATCAGCACGACGGCGAGCACTCTGCGCCGACGGCCGCCGTACACCCACCAGCCGACCACGAACCAGACCAGCAGCACCGACACGTTGCTGCCCCACGCGTTGGCCCACTCGTACGGCGCCTCCGGCCTCGGCATGGCGTAGCCGAGCACCTTCTGCGTCTGGCCGGCGGTGGGATGGATGAGGTTCTGGACGAACGGGTTCTCGCCGATCCAGCCGGGCAGCAGCAGCTCGACCGGCGAGGTGAAGGAGAACGACGGGAACAGCACGCCGAGCAGCCCGCCCGCGACCGTGGTGACGAAGAGCGCGCCCATCATCCGCACCAGGCGCAGCTGCGGCAGCTCCCGCTCGGTCAGGTTGCCGAGGTAGAGCACCACGACGAGGATCGCCACGTAGAGCGTGAGCCGCATGGCGTAACCGATGATCCGGCCCGGCCCGAGCTCGCCGTAGGTGCCGGGCGGCATCTCCGCCAGCATCAGCCCGCTCACCAGATAGCCGGCCAGCAGCAGCAGCCACCACCCGAACCCGCGCGGCACCCTGATCGGCCTGCGCCGCCAGAGGATCACCGCCATGGGCGCCGCCACGACGATCACCGACAGGCCACCGAACCCGAGCGCCCACCAGATCGGATAGCCGACCAGCAGCGCGGCGATGGGCCACGCGGGACCTTTCACGCTGGCGTGCCCCGCCGCCTTGGCCGGTGCAGCGCCTGCATGTGCGTGCCCTCCGCGGGCACGCTCACCTCCAGCTCGCCGGTCGCGACGAGCTTGCCGAGCGAGGTGTGCGGGCGTGCCTCGATGAAGGGGGCGAAGGCCGGCACCGCGTCGGTGGCCGCCACCGCGCCGATGACGGGCACGTCGTGCCGGGCCAGGCGGCGCAGGGCGGCCATGACCTCCGTGGAGGTGACCAGGCCGAGCCCGACGAGCAGCAGGGCCGCGTCGGCCCTGGACAGGTCGCGTACGTCGGAGCCGTCGAGCACCGTCAGCGGGGCGCCGACCGTCAGCGGCTCGGCCGGTGAGGAGACGTAGAGGTGCGCGGGCAGCGCCTCGACCAGCAGCCGGGTGCCGGGACACGCGGCGACGACGGCGCTGGCGAGGTCGTGGGGCAGGTCGTGCTCGTGCGGATCGGACAGGTCGGCGAGGACGCGCAGGCCAGTGAGCCGCTCGATGTCGGCGGCCGTGCGCAGCCGCGTGTCGAGCCGGTCGCGAAGATGGGCGGCGGCGACGCCGGCGAGCAGCCCGGCCATGATCCCGGTGCCGAGGTGGAGCGGCAGGACGGGACGGCTCGGCTCGGTCGGCGGCTCGGCCTTGCTGATGATCGTGCCGGGGGTCACCGCGACGGTCCGCAGTTCGTCGTACTTCAGCGCGAGGTGGGCGGCCTGCCGGTTGAGCACGGTCTGGCGCTGGGCGGCGATCGCGTGCTCGGCGCTGCCCCTGGGCAGTGTGTGCAGCCGTCTGATCGTCGTCTCGATCGCGGAGCTGACCTGCCGGTATTTGCCGAGGACCGTGCGCTGCTGCTCGGCCATCGCGGTCAGCGCGTTGTGGCGGCGGTGGGCGAGGTAGGCCTCGGCGTACGCGTGCGACCGGGCGGCCGCGGCGGCCGGCTCGGCGGAGGTGACCGCGATCAGCAACACGGAGGAGTTGGGCGGCACCGAGACCTCGATCTCCTCCTCGAGCTCCGCCGGCTCGGTGCCCGGCAGTGCCATGGCGGCCCGCTTGGCGACCACGGCCGACTGGGCGACCTGGGCCTCGGTGTCGAGGTTGAGCGCCTCGCGCTGGCGGTTGGTCACCTGGTTGCCCGGCTCCTGCGTGCCGACGGGCATGACGAGCACCTGCGTCGTCGCGGTGTAGGCGGCCGGCGTGAACCACAGCAGCCCGAGCCCGGCGGCCCCGCCGGCCAGGACGCACCCGGTGAGGATCGCCCATCGCCGCCGCAGAAGCCCGAGATGCTCGTCCAGGTGGGCGCCGGAGCGAGGGACCTGAGGGTCCGGCGGCAGGCTCATGAGGGCTCTCCTGGGTCATGTGCACGTCGTCATCGATCAGCGACTCTGCGTCACCGGCCTGGGTGTGCGCCCACTATAGGGCCGCCCGCCTTTACCTCGGCTGAATACACAAGATTTTCTCCGGTACGGCCACAAAGAAGCCCCTCCATAAATCGAAATATGCAGAAAATTCGGGCGGGCTGTTGGCTCTGGTGACGTGGGGAGACTTCCACACTGGCTGAAGTTCGCGGAATGACATGGCAAGGTTCAGGTTTGACAGGCAGGGTCGTTCGACAAGGGGGGTTGGAAGGCTTTGCGGCAACGGGGAATTACTCATAACGCGACACACGTGGCATTCGCCGGCCTGATCCTGGCCGTGACCGCGACGCTGGCCGCCTGCTCCACCGTGGCCGACACCACCGCGAGGGCGCCGGTCGCGGTCGAGGAGCCGGCGCGTGACGTCGCGGGCCCGCCCGCGTGCACGGCCACCAGCAAGCTCATCCCGTCGTGCGGCGCCTGGTGGGGCATCGCGCCGGAGATCTTCACCCACGCCCCGGTGGAGGAGGCGTTGCGCGGCGCCGAGTCGCGCATGGACGCCGGGGCCGACGTGCTGCACGTCTACCACCGGGGCAGCGAGTTGTTCCCGACCGAGGCCGAGGTCAGGCTGGCCCGCGACCCGGCCAGGCCGAGGCTGCTGCTGATCAACTGGAAGCCGTCGTTCGACCACACCTGGGCCCAGATCGCCGATGGGAAACTCGACGCGAGGATCGACCGTCTGGCCGGCTACCTCCGGCGCACCTTCCCCGAACGTTTCTTCCTCACCCTGCACCACGAGCCGGAGAACGACGTGGACTCCTCGTCGGGCTCGGGCATGCAGGCCACCGACTACGCGGAGATGTTCCGGCACATCGTGCTCAGGCTGCGCGAGCAGGGCGTGAAGAACGCCGTCATGGTGATGACGTACATGGGGGCGCCCAACTGGGCGGCCAAACCCTGGTTCGAGGACCTCTACCCGGGCGACGACGTGGTCGACTGGGTGGCCATGGACCCCTACGCCGACCACCGGGTCGACGACTTCGAGAGCCTGGTCAACAAGACCCGCAAGGAATATCCCGACTGGCCCGGCTTCTACCGGTGGATGCAGGCCCGTTTCCCCGGCAAGCCGGTCATGGTGGCCGAGTGGGGGGCGTTCTCGCGGCCTGACGACCGCTCGTTCAAGCGGGCCTTCTTCGAGTCCGTACGCCGCCAGATCAAGCGCTATCCCCAGATCAAGGCGCTGATCTACTTCGACTCGCCGCAGGCGCCGCGCGGTGACACCAGCTTCGACTCCGACGAGGCGGCCGGCCGCGCGTTCACCGCGCTCGCCCGTGACCCCTACTTCCGCGCGACCCCGGTGCCGCGGCCCTAGCGGGTGCCGACCGTCTCCCGGGGCCGGGGAGCCTCGGCCCTGCCGCGCAGGCGCCACCCCACGACGGTGACCACGGTGGCGGCGGCGAGGGCGCAGACCGTGAGCGTGTTGTCCACGTCGAGCAGCTTGAGTGCGGAGGCGAGCAGGACGATCGCCAGCATCGCCCTGATGAGGCCGCCCGGGGCGCGCGAGGAGATCCTGGCGCCGAGATAGACGCCGGGGATCGAGCCGATCAGCAGCGACAGCGTGAGGTCCGCCTGGAAGTCGCCGAACAGCAGGTGCCCGAGCGCCGCGGAGACGACCAGCGGCACGGCCTGCACGAGATCCGTGCCGACGAGCTGGTTGGCCTTGAGCGCCGGATAGAGGACGAGCAGGGCCACGATGATCAGCGAGCCCGACCCGACGGACGAGACGCCGACGACCAACCCGCCTACCGTACCGACCAGTAGGGTCGGAATTGGGCGCACGACGATCTCGTGTGCGCTCGACGTGCCGCCCCTCCCGCCGAGCCAGGTCTTGACCGCCATGCCCGCCACGGCCAGCAGCAGCGCCACACCGAGCGCGTACTTGACCGCGTCGGTGACCGCGAACGCCCTGGCCAGGAACACCCCGCAGAACGCGGCCGGCACCGAACCCGCGCACAACCAGGCCACCAGGCGCAGGTTGACCGTGCCGGTGCGCAGGTGCACCACGCCGCCGACCGGCTTCATCACGGCCGAGGCGACCAGATCGCTCGAGACGGCGGCCAGCGGCGGGACGTTGAAGAACAACATCATCATGGGCGTCATGAGGGCCCCGCCGCCCATGCCGGTCAGGCCCACCACGATCGCCACCAGGAACGACCCGCCGATCAGCGCCGGATCCGCGCTCATCGGCCACTCACCAGTGCGCTCCAGGACTCCGTCACCGGACCCACCCTCCTGACCGCAGCGTCTCCAGGACCCGGGAGACGGCCGCCTCGATCGTGATGTGCGTGGTGTCGATCGTCAGGTCGGCGTCGTCCGGCTCCTCGTAGGGGTCGGAGACGCCGGTGAACTCGGGGATGAGGCCGGCGCGGGCCTTGGCGTACAGGCCCTTGCGGTCGCGTCGCTCGCACTCCTCCAGGGGCGTGGCGACGTGCACGAGCAGGAAGTCGGCGCCGACGGACTCGACTGCCCCGCGCACCTCCGCGCGGGTGGCCGCGTAGGGGGCGATGGGCGCGCAGATCGCCAGGCCGCCGTGCCTGGCGGCCTCGGCGGCGACGAAGCCGATGCGGCGGATGTTCAGGTCGCGGTCGGCCTTGGAGAAGGTCAGGCCCTTGGACAGCAGGTGGCGCACCACGTCGCCGTCGAGGTAGGTCACCGTGCGGGTGCCGAGTTCCAGCAGCGCGTCGCGCAGGCCGCGGGCGATGGTGGACTTGCCGGAGCCGGACAACCCGGTGAAGAAGACCACGAGGCCGCGCCGGTGCGGCGGGCCGGGGATGTGCACGGGGTCGGGCCCCGGCAGGTGCTCGGTCGCGCCATAGGCGGTGGCGACGTGCTCGCGCAGCTCCAGGTCGATCTCCGGCTCCTCGCGCGGCGCCAGGGGGACGGAGACGACGAGCGTGCCCTCGGGCAGCTGGTCACGGGCGCGCAGCGCGGCGCGTACGACGGCGGGGCCGGCCTCGCCGTACGCCAGGGGGAGCAGCAGGATCGCCGCGTCGAGCTCTTTGGCGGTGGCGACGATCTCGGAGAGGTCGTCGAGCGGCCCGCGCATCGTGACGGCGAGCGTCGGCCGGCCGCCGAGCTCGGCCCGTACGTCGGACGGCGTGCGCCGCAGGCGCGCGAACGGCCCGTGCTCGGGCGCGCCGAGGCCGCGGACGGGACCCGAGGTCAGCCCGTCGGGCTCGTGGGCGGCCACCGTGAGCGCGGCCAGCGGCAACCCCTCGGGGTCGAGCAGGGTGACCTCGTCGCCCGGTGCGACGTCGGCGGGCAGATGGAGAGTGACGGGAGCCGGCCACGGAGTGCCGTCGGCGAGCGTGCCGCGCTCGTGCACGGTGTGCAGGTCGTCGTGGCCGAGGAACCCGGTCAGCGGCTCGAACGCGCCGGAGAGCAGCAGCTCGAGATCGGCCAGCTCGCGCGGGTCGGGGGTCCACTCCACGTATCCGTCATCCCAACTAATCCGATTGAATTGGTAGGAAAGAATCCTAGCGGGTGGAAACAGTGTGCACTAGATGAGCCGGGCGAAGTGATGCTGAGGCTTTCTGATCACCATGGTGATCTCGTCGTGGGAGGCGGGACAGCGGTCGTTGGTCAGCTTGGCGACCGCCGCGATCGCGGCGGCGCCGACGCGGCGTGAACGGGCGGGGCCGCTGGTGTTGCGCAGCTCGTCGGTGATCATGAGGCCGCGGCTGAGACAGAACGCGTGCAGCCCGTCGCTCGACGTCAGCGGCTCGTAGACGGCGGGCAGCGGGCCCGGCCATCCCGGCGGCACGAGCGGGCGCCACAGCAGGCCGCGCAGCCACGACGGCGTCAGCCGGTCGAGCAGGCCGTAGGCGGAACCGCGGTCGCGCATGCGCAGCAGCACCAGGCCGCCAGGACGCAGCGACTGCAGCAGGCGGTCGAAGACCAGCTCGGCGTGCCTGACCCGCTCCAGCAGGAACGACACCTGCACCACGTCGTAGGACCTGGGCGGCAAGGGCACGCAGCGCAGGTCGCCGAGCGACCACGACGCGAGGTCGGTCCGCTCCTCGAGGATCCGCCGGATGACGGGGTGGTCCTCGTCGGTTCCCGTGGCTCTGGTCTCGACGTGCTCGAGGACCAGTGGCCCGTCCTGCGCGCAGCCGGCGACCAGCACGTCGAGCCGCCTGTGCGGCTGCATCGCGCAGTGCTCGCGGACCCGCTGACCGAAAAGATCGCCCTGCTGGGCGACAGATCGCACCTCAGACATGTCACCCACAGTAATCAATCAATCGTGATGAGTAATGCATTTCCCTGCTAGCGTCCTGGCCTGTGAGCGATGAGGTGCCCGAGTCGCGGATCTACGTGGGCAACGCGGGCGTCGACGGCGCGAGTGACGCCGGCTGGCTCCTCGGCCATTTCAAGCACCCCGGCGATCCGCGCCACAGCGAGGACGTCGAGATCAAGTGGGGTGTGCACCCGCCGGGCGACCGCCGGGCGGCGTGGGCCGTCGGCGAGACGCGCACCGCTCTGCTCGTCCTGATCAGCGGACGTTTCGTGGTCGAATTCCGCGGCCGCGACGTGCTGCTGACCGAGCAGGGCGACTACGTGGTCTGGGGCAAGGGCGTCGACCATTCGTGGCACGCCGAGGAGGCCTCCACCGTGCTCACCGTGCGCTGGCCCTCGGTGCCCGGCTACAAGCTCGGGTGAGCCGGAGCGGCGAGTACCCTGGGTGAGGAACCCCCGCGACCTGTCCCGGCCGGGGGTAGTCGTGTTGCCGCAAATGGGGCTGTGGGCGTATCTGATGAGTCTTTCCGGACTGCTTGACCTTGTTCGCGCTGACCCGAAACTGGCCGCCGCCCTCGACGAGGGCGGCGATGTCGCGCTGGTCGCGCCGTCCGCGCTGCGGCCGTTCGGCGTGGCCGCCCTCGCGGGCCACGACCAGCGCACCGTGCTCGCGGTCACCGCGACGGGGCGCGAGGCCGAAGACCTGGCCGCGGCGCTGACCAGCCTGATCGACCCCGCGGAGCAGGGCTCGGTGGCGGTGTTCCCCGCGTGGGAGACGCTGCCGCACGAGCGGCTCTCACCGCGCAGCGACACCGTCGGCCAGCGGCTCGCGGTGCTCAGGCGGCTGGCCCACCCGATCAAGGACGACACCACCGCCGGGCCGCTCAGCGTGATCGTGACCCCGGTCAGGGCGCTGCTGCAGCCGATCGTGAAAGGGCTCGGCGACCTGGAGCCCATCAGGCTGCGCGCGGGCGACGACGCCGACCTCGACGAGGTGGTCACCAACCTTGTCGACAACGGCTACCACCGGGTCGACATGGTGGAGAAGCGCGGCGAGGTGGCCGTGCGCGGCGGGCTGCTCGACGTCTTCCCCCCGACCGAGGAGCACCCGCTGCGGCTGGAGTTCTGGGGTGACACGGTCGAGGAGATCCGCTGGTTCAAGGTGGCCGACCAGCGCTCGCTCGAGGCGGCCGAGGACGGGCTGTTCGCGCCGCCGTGCCGCGAGCTGCTGCTGACCGACGAGGTCAGGGCCAGGGCCCGCGCGCTGGCCGAGCGGCACCCGGCGCTGGCCGAGGTGCTCGACCAGCTCGCCGACGGCACGCCGGTGGAGGGCATGGAGGCGTTCGCGCCCGTGCTGGCAGGAGAGATGGATCTCCTGCTCGACCACCTGCCGGCCAGGTCGGCGGTGTTCGTGTGCGACCCCGAGCGCATCAGGAGCCGGGCGGAGGAGCTCGTCCACACCTCGCAGGAGTTCCTGGAGGCCTCGTGGATCAACGCGGCGGCCGGCGGCGAGGCGCCCATCGATCTGGGGGCGGCGGCGTTCCGCTCGCTCGAGGAGATCCGCACTCACGCCGACGCGCTGGGCCAGCCCTGGTGGACCATGGCGCCGTTCGGCGCGGGCGTCGAGCTGGACGCGCACGACTCCGAGGCCTACCGCGGCGACACGGCAAGGGCGCTGGCCGACATCAAGGGCTGGCTGGCCGAGGGCAAGGCGGTCGTGCTGCTCAGCGAGGGCCACGGGCCCGCCGAGCGCATGGTGGAGCTGCTCAGGGGCGTCGACGTGCCCGCGCGGCTGCGGGAGTTCCTCGACCAGCCGCCCGAGCCCCAGGTCGTGCACGTCACGACCGGCCTGATCGAGCACGGCTTCATCACGCCGGGCCTGGCCGTGCTCACCCATCTCGACCTGGTCGGTCAGAAGGCGTCGACCAAGGACATGCGGCGGCTGCCGTCGCGCCGCCGCAACATGGTCGACCCTCTGCAGCTCAAGGTCGGCGACCACGTGGTGCACGAGCAGCACGGCGTGGGCCGCTACGTCGAGATGGTGCAGCGCACGGTCCAGGGCGCCACCCGCGAATATCTGGTCATCGAATATGCCAAGGGCGACCGCCTCTACGTGCCCACCGACCAGCTCGACGAGGTCACCCGCTATGTCGGCGGCGAGGCGCCCAGCCTCAACCGGATGGGCGGCGCCGACTGGGCCAAGGCCAAGTCGCGGGCGAAGAAGGCGGTCAAGGAGATCGCCGGCGAGCTGATCAGACTCTACTCCGCCCGCATGGCCTCGCCAGGGCACGCCTTCGGGACCGACACGCCGTGGCAGCGGGAGATGGAGGACGCCTTCCCCTACGCCGAGACCGGCGACCAGCTGGAGGCCATCGACGAGGTCAAGCGCGACATGGAGCGCGGCGTCCCGATGGACCGGCTGATCTGCGGCGACGTCGGCTACGGCAAGACCGAGATCGCGGTGCGGGCGGTGTTCAAGGCGGTCCAGGACGGCAAGCAGGTCGCGGTGCTGGTGCCCACGACGCTGCTGGTGCAGCAGCACATGTCGACGTTCGCCGAGCGGTTCTCCAGCTTCCCCGTCGCCATCAAGGCCGTCTCGCGCTTCCAGACCGACGGCGAGGTCAAGGCCACCCTCGAAGGGCTCAGGTCCGGAGCCGTCGACGTCGTGATCGGCACGCACCGGCTGCTCAGCCCCGAGGTCAGGTTCAAGGACCTCGGCCTGATCATCATCGACGAGGAGCAGCGCTTCGGCGTCGAGCACAAAGAGGCGATGAAACACCTCCGCACGCAGGTCGACGTGCTGGCCATGTCGGCCACGCCGATCCCGCGCACGCTGGAGATGGGGCTGACCGGCATCCGCGAGATGTCCACGATCCTCACGCCGCCCGAGGAGCGGCACCCGATCCTCACGTTCGTGGGGCCGTACGACGAGAAGCAGATCGCGGCGGCGATCAGGCGCGAGCTGATGCGCGACGGCCAGATCTTCTTCGTGCACAACCGGGTCGCCTCGATCAACCGGGTGGCCGCGCGGCTGCGCGAACTGGTGCCAGAGGCGCGCATCGCCGTGGCCCACGGGCAGATGAACGAGCACCAGCTCGAGAAGATCATGATCGGCTTCTGGGAGCGCGAATACGACCTGCTCGTCTCCACCACGATCGTGGAGTCCGGGCTCGACGTGCCCAACGCCAACACGCTGATCGTCGACCGGGCCGACAACTACGGCCTGTCGCAGCTCCACCAGCTCAGAGGGCGGGTCG